>JAUZOX010000415.1 GCA_030706265.1 Bacteroidota bacterium
TACCGCGGTGATGATCGATTCGTATTTGGGAATAGCCTCCTTACTAAAAGAGACAGAAGCGAATTGCACCATTTCGGTGATATACTTAACCGAATCGGGTGTAAAGCTCTTTATTTGCTGTGCCTTCATCCTAAATGCAGAAAAAAGGAACAGCAACATGAACAGACATGCGTAAATAAATGAGTTTCGCTTCATCATGAAATCAATTTATACACAAACGGATAAATCAACGTGTAAATACAGCAGCAACCCAATTATTGCTTGAGATATATTTTACAAATTTCATTCCAAGTCGAATAGCTTCGGCTTTGATTGCAGGCAAATCGGCTTCATAAAAGCCGCTCATGAAAAGCTTTCCGCCGTCAGACAGGCATCCCGCATAATAGTGCATGTCTTTTAACAGAATATTCCGGTTGATGTTTGCCAATATCAGATGATAAATATCGGCTCCCAGCACCGTGGCATCGCCCAGTATTACTTTCTGATCAGAGATACCGTTGCGTTTCAAGTTTTCAACCGTGTTCTCGTAAGCCCATTCATCGTTATCGATAGCAGTCACGGCGGCAGCGCCTTTCATCATTGCCAGAATGGCCAATACACCGGTGCCGCATCCCATATCCAGGACTTTTAACCCCCTGACATCCTCGTCGAGCAGGAGTTTGAGCATTTGCGAGGTCGTATCGTGATGTGCCGTTCCAAACGACATCTTGGGTTCAATCACGATATCGAATTCGACGTCGGGATCAGGGTCGTGAAAAGGGGCTCTCACCATGCACCTTTCGTCTATGCGCACAAGCGGATAGTTGCTTTCCCATTCAGCGTTCCAGTTCCGCTCCGCAATGAGGTTCACGGAATAGGGAACATTGCCGAAAAGCGGAGTGTCAAAAACGTCCTTTAGCAACTGTTCGTCATAGAGTTCAGCCTGAATATAGGCCTTGACAAATTCCTCTTCCTGAACGAAACTTTCAAATCCGATTTCACCAAGTTGCGCAATGAGGATATCCTGCAACTCTTCGTCATTACGAAGAGCGCAGGAAATTTCAATGTATTCCATCGTATACGATTAGAAACTTTTTATGATAGTCAGAAAATCATCTGCTACCAGGGATGCGCCACCGATGAGGCCGCCATCGATATCGGGTTTTGCAAACAATTCATTGGCATTCTTTGCATTGCAACTGCCACCATATAAGATCGAAGTTTCATCGGCTACTGCTTTTCCATATTTGCCGGCAACCAGTCCCCGGATGAATTCATGCATTTCCTCTGCCTGCTCAGGAGAAGCCGTAACACCCGTACCGATAGCCCATATCGGTTCGTAAGCTATGACTACGTTGGAAAACTGTTCCGGAGTGAGATGGAACAATGCATTTTCGATCTGGCCTTTAACGACATTAAAATGGTTTCCGGCTTCTCTTTCAGCAAGCTCTTCACCACAACAGAAGATAGGCCAAATGTCGTTTGCGAGGGCACTATCCACTTTCTTTGCCAACTGCTCGTCATTTTCAGCAAAATATTTACGCCTTTCAGAGTGACCAAGAATGCAATATTGAACCTCCATGGATTGGAGCATACCGGCTGAAATTTCACCGGTGTAAGCGCCGGACACAAACTGGCTCATATTCTGGGCACCAATACAAACCGGAGTTTCGCGTACCAGATCAACTCCCATTTCCAGATATAAGGCAGGAGGACAAATAATGACGTCAGCCAAAGGCTCATTAATCTTGTCCAGACCATCCAGGATATCACACATCAACGCTTCAGCTTCGCTGAAGGTCTTGTTCATTTTCCAGTTACCGGCAACAATGTTTTTTCTCATAAAGCAAGAAATTAAAGCGTTTTAAATTGAAATGATATGTTTAATATTAAAATGCATATTGAAAATTTGTCGTTAATCAAACCTTACCCGCGGATCGAGTAATCCATAAATAACATCCACAAAGATATTGATGATTACTAACATAACCGACACCGTCAGCACAGAACCCATAACGACCGGAAAATCATACTTTTCGAGGGCATCCACAATGACAACCCCCATTCCCTTCCAGTCAAAAACATACTCTACAAACACGGCCCCCGCCATTAAACTGGCAAACCAACCCGATACGGCAGTGATGACAGGGTTGAGTGCATTCTTTAAAGCATGACGGATGATGATCGTCACCTTGCTCAAGCCTTTCGCCTTAGCCGTCCTGATGAAATCCTGCGAAAGAACTTCAAGTAAAGAATTACGGGTAAGCTCGGCTACAATTCCCAGCGGACGAATGCCCAGTGTAAAAGCGGGTAATATCAGATTTTTCAAATCGAGATATTCACCCCTGCCCATGTCGTCAACCGAATAGAGACTTCCAAACATATTGAGTCCGGTATAGTCGGCTAACAAAAAAGCAAAAATCCAGGCAAAAAGAATCGCTGCAAAAAATGAGGGCAACGACATCCCCAGCACTGAGAAGAACAAGGAAAGATGATCAAAAAGGGTTCCCTTCCAGATTGCGGCAAAGATGCCGATAACCACACCCAGCAACATGGCGAATACAATGGAGACCATGGCCAGCAAAAAAGTATTCGGCAATGCTTCGGCCAATATCTCGGTAACCTTGCGGTTGCTTTGATACGACCGCCTCAGATAGGGCACCTTAAGGACCAGGACACCGCTTCCTGCCTTAATTATAGAAACCGTATTCCCGTATTTTGCCTTATCCAGATACCAGTAACTATTTTTATCCACCCGGTTATGGATGGAAAGCGGTGACAGATCGTTGAGAAAGTTCAGATATTGCGTGATGAGGGGTTTATCACGTCCAAGGTCTTTATTGATAGCATTAACGGTAGCGATGTCGGCACGCTGACCCAGCATCATTCTGGCCGGGTCGCCCGGCAGTACATTAAAGAGTACAAACACAAGCGTGATTACACCGAAAAGAACCAGCAAGCCATATAACAACCTTTTTATTATAAAACTACTCATTCCGGTTACTTGAAAAAGAAATTAAATTCAGACATGCAGTTAAAATAAAACACTGTAAAAGAATGATTTAAAAGATATTGATCCAACACGGTTGTTTAAGCGTTTTTAGACTTTGCAGGTTGATTTTGCAGCATCTGGTGAAGTTTATTGACCGTCGGTAATTCGTGTGAGGACCATTTGCCCATAATAACGCCATCTTTAATCAGTACTATTCCCGGGTTTGCCCTCACCAACATCTTCAGTTGTACGTCATCGACGTTGAAGAACTCAAAATGCATGGGGGCAGGAACGGCAATGAAGTTACGGTCATGGCCCGCCGATGACGTGAGCAAAACGGTCTTCACATACTGTGTGGTGGCCTGATTTCCCAAATCAATGACCCGGTTTAACGCTTTCGTACTTGCCTTTTCGAGATCATAGCTTACAATCAGCAAAACGCCATTGGGGTTACTCAGCACTTCACGGGTAACATCGGCCCCCTGATAGTCCTGTACATTGATCATGTCGTTGTCCGAAGTCGTAATGACCCTCTTGCTTTGAAACACCCATTGCGACATCCA
>JAUZOX010000416.1 GCA_030706265.1 Bacteroidota bacterium
ATCATAGTTGTGAATCCCGGTGTCGATAACCTCAACGAGCTCTCCCCGGGAAGTGCGCAGGTCGGGACCAAACAACCGATACCTCCACAGATAATGTAAAAAATCTTCGTTCATAATCGTTAAATTCTAAAGGAAAAGAACAGAAGAAAGCAAATCAATAAGGTAATCAGATCTAAAGCAGTACTAAGTTACATCATTTTTTACATCTTGTTTAAAAAATTTGCATCAGTGAATTGCTCGCGTTATCTTTGCGATGAAATTGCACGATTTCTTCGTTTGGAATTAACCTTTATGAAAGATCTTGAGTTATTGGTTTCCGGTATCGAATACAAGGTTCGAAAGCTCACAGGACAAATGGAAGTCCTTAAAGATGAGCTGAATCGGGTAGAAATGGAAAAGAAGGCTCTTGAGAAGGTTGTTCAGGAAAAACGCAACGAAGTTAAATCGCTGGAAGAAAAAATAAAATTAATCAATGTTGCAAAAACAATCGAATCAGGAAAAGATTCGGCACAGGCAAAACAAAAAATCAATGAACTGGTGCGGGAAATTGACAAATGTATTGGTCTTTTAAATAAATGAGGTTGGATCTTCAATTAAACTTCAACAAATGGCTGAAATAACGATCACCGTGAATCTTGCTGATCGCAACTACCGACTGACGATCGATGCTGCGGAGGAAGAGGTTATCAGAAGGGCTGCCCATTCGTTGGAAGAACAATTGAAAGCCTATGCAGGTAACTTCGGATACAAAGATAAACAGGACCTGCTGGCCATGATAGCACTACACTTTGCAATATCATCACAGAAAAACGAGAATGAATTGCAAGACAGAGACTCACTTCTGACTGAGAAGCTTCAGGAAATCGACAGAGTATTATCAGATCATCAACCTATTTAAAAGACACCGTTCTTTCACATAAAGATACCCGCGATAAGTTACAACAGTTTGGAAACTCAACACTTACTTGGTTGGGGCAAAGCTTTTGGTTTCTAAAACAGGCCGCATTCCGATGTATTTCGGAATCACTCAGGTGACAGTGGACGTTTGAAATTCCGGGCAGCTCCTTTAATTCCGTTTTGGGGTTTCCCAAAACTCAGTGTAATTATCGCGGTTTTTTTTTGCTTCTTAGTGCCCATCTTACCTACCCTAACCCCTTTAACTAATTTAACATATGGACACAATTTTAATCATCTTTATTACTGCCCTGGTCGGGATCTCAGCAGGGGTGCTAATAACTGTTTCACTGATCAAAAAGTCGATCATTAAGAAAAACGAGAGTCTTATCCGCGACGCTGAAGAGAAAGGTGAAATGATCAAAAAAGATAAAATACTTCAGGCTAAAGAGAAATTTCTTCAATTAAAATCTGATCACGAAAAAATCATCAACGAAAAAAACAGCAAGGTATTACAGGCCGAAAACCGAATAAAACAAAAAGAGACGGCGCTGAATCAAAAGCTGGAAGAGACGCAACGTAAGCAAAAAGAGGTTCAACTGATCAAAGATTCGTTGACAACCCAGGTTGAAATTGTAAACCGAAAACAGGCAGAACTTGAGACTGCCCACAGGGAAGCCATTGATCAGCTGGAAGCCATATCAGGATTGTCTGCTTCAGAGGCAAAACAACAGATTGTTGAAAACCTCAAGGAAGAAGCCCGTGATGAGGCAATGAATTCGGTCCGCGAGATTATTGAAGAAGCTAAACTCAGTGCCAATACCGAGGCTAAGAAAATAGTCATCGAGACCATCCAGAGAACTGCAGCAGAGCATGCGATTGAAAATACGGTTACCGTATTCAACATAGAAAACGATGAAATCAAGGGAAGGATCATCGGACGTGAAGGCCGTAACATCCGTACCCTTGAGGCACTGACCGGAGTCGAAATCATCATTGACGACTCTCCTGACGCTATTATCCTATCCGGCTTTGATCCGGTACGACGTGAAGTGGCCCGCCTGTCACTCCATCGTCTGGTTACCGACGGCCGCATCCATCCTGCCCGCATCGAAGAAGTAGTTGCAAAAGTCAAGAAACAGATTGAACTCGAGATCATCGAAACCGGTAAGCGTACCTGTATCGATCTTGGCATACACAATATGCATCCCGAACTAATCAGGTTAATCGGAAAAATGAAATACCGTTCATCCTACGGACAGAACCTGCTGCAACACTCCAAGGAAGTTGCAAACCTCTGTGCCACCATGGCATCGGAACTTGGCCTGAATCCCAAATTAGCCAAGCGTGCCGGATTGCTGCACGATATTGGAAAGGTTCCCGATAACGAACCGGATTTGCCACATGCTATCCTGGGGATGAAACTGGCAGAGAAGTTCAAGGAAAAACCCGAAATCTGTAATGCCATTGGAGCTCACCATGATGAAGTTGAAATGGAAACGCTCTTCTCCCCGATCGTTCAGGTGTGCGATGCCATATCCGGAGCACGTCCGGGGGCTCGTCGAGAAGTAGTAGAGGCCTACATCCAGCGTCTGAATAAACTCGAAGAAATGGCAACGACCATACCAGGTGTGGTCAAAACTTATGCTATCCAGGCAGGTCGAGAGTTGCGGGTTATCGTGGCTGCCGACAAGGTTTCGGATATAGAAGCAAATCAGCTTTCCTATGATCTATCCCGTCGGATTCAGGATGAGATGACTTATCCGGGACAAATCAAGATCACCGTTATCCGTGAAACCCGTGCTATCAGTTACGCAAAATAATAACTGAAGTTCAAAAAAATAAACAGGCTGCCACTTAAAATAAAGGGGCAGCCTGTTGCTTTATAAAGCACTACAAACAATAACTAACTATGCAAATGGAAACAGCTGAAAGTCCTTTTAAAAAGCTGGCAGTACAAATGATCCCCGGTTTATTACCGCTGGTCATTTTTATACTTGCAGACGGAATATGGGGAACAACTATCGGTCTTATTGTTGCTTTGGTTTTAGGTGTCACGGAGTTTTTTTATGTATGGTGGAAACAAAAGAAAATAGATAAGTTCATCCTTGCCGATACAGGATTGTTAATTCTGCTGGGCAGTGTCTCCCTCATCTCTGACAATGAGTTATTTTTTAAACTTAAGCCGGCTCTTCTGCAGGTTATCTTTCTGGTCATTATCGGCATTGCCGCATTCGGTAATCCGACATTCCTGATCAAAATGGGAGGCAGGTATTTTGGAGAAATGGGTACATTGAACCGCCAGGGTGAAGAGATCATGCAAAAAATGCTTCGGCGGATATTCGTTCTCATCACCCTTCACACCGGCCTTGTGGTCTATTCTGCATTTTATATGTCCAAAGCGGCCTGGGGCTTTATATCGGGAGGACTGTTTTATATCCTCATCGGAATTTATTTTGCCTCAGAGCTGCTCTCGAAGAAACTAAAGAAAAAAACGGAGTCTGTAGAGGAGTGGTTTCCCTTGGTAGACCCCGAAGGACATGTGATAGGACAGGCCCCAAGGAGTATGTGCCACCTGGGTCCCGGGAGGCTGCATCCCGTGGCTCATCTGCATGTCGTCAATAGCCGGGG
>JAUZOX010000417.1 GCA_030706265.1 Bacteroidota bacterium
ATGGTCACCCCGTATTGGTTTTAACTGGGACATCAATGGAAACAAGTCTTTAACAGTTCGTGGTGGAACAGGTGTCTTCACGGGACGTATTCCTTTTGTATGGTTTACCAACCAGCCGACCAACAGCGGTATGCTCCAATATCAGTTGGCTATCAGTAGCACTTACGACAGCAAGGGTGTACCCACAAATTCTGCTGCAAACGCGCAGTTGGCCCGCTTACCCCTGAATGCTGATCCTACCCAACTCTTATCAAACTCTTCGATCTCGGATATTTTCCCAAAACAAAATGTAGTGGGTGGAAAAATTGCAGGTATCGATAAGAACTTCAAGTTACCCCAGGTTTGGCGTACCAGCATCGGTGTTGATATTAAACTTCCCGAAAATATGATGTTAAGTTTGGACGGTATTTATACCAAAGACATTAACTCAATTTATTTTGATAACATCAACTTTGCATCTGCACCGAACGTTGTTAATTTAGGAACTTCCGATCCAAGGGGTGGTATTCAAATACCCTATTATTCTTCATCAGCCCGTTATATCACTTCACCTTATCAAAATGTGGTTATCATGCGTAACACTACTAAAGGTCAAGGATATACACTTGCTGCCAAGTTAGACTTACCAAGAATCTATGGTTTCAGCGGTTCAATTTCCTATTCCAAATCATGGAGCGAAGAAGTCACCAATAAATCAGGATCTGATCCATTCTCCGCATGGCAGTACAGACTCATGACCGGTGATCCCAATGCCCAATCACTTGGCCTGAGTGCTTACAACGAACCCAATCGTCTAGTTGCTTCTATCAATTATAACATCAAGTACAATAAATTTGAGACCAATGCTTCTCTGTTCTACACTGGAAATAGCGGATATGCCTACTCATATTACTTCAATGGTGACGCCAACGGCGATGGAACAACCTCAAATGATTTGATGTATATTCCTAAAAATCAAGGAGATTATATTTGGGCTTCGCAGGCAGATGCCGATGCTTACTTTGCATTCGCAAAACAGGATAAATATCTATCGAAACATGCAGGTCTGATGGCACAACGCAATGCTGCTTACGAACCATGGTACAGCAGATTTGACTTAAGAATCGCTCAGGATTTAAATCTTAAATTCGGAAAAGACAACAATAAATTGGAATTCCTGGCTGATTTCATTAACGTTGGAAATCTGATCAATCACAACTGGGGGCTTAACAAAAGCCTGGCTTCAGGAGCAAACTCACCTCTGATCGTTAACGGTCGTGATGCAGCAACCGGAATGTTAAAAGTATCCATGAGAAAAGTTGGTACAAGTTATATGACCAGCACATTCCAGGATCCAACCTCTATCGCTGGTTTGTGGGGAATACAAATCGGTGTTAGATACAGCTTCAATTAAAACATAATTCGCATATAAATAAACAAGCCCCGGAATGATTCCGGGGCTTGTTTATTTATACATTTTCAGTATTTAGACATGTCTGCGACAACTTTCAATTCAAAGTCTAAGATTTCCCTTCATTTATATCATCCTTTCTCCTATAAGCTTCAAACCGCAAATAATGGTCAACCAAAACCATAGCAGCCATTGCTTCGACGATAGGAACGGCTCTGGGAACCACACACACATCATGACGACCCTTCGGATTAATGGTAACCGGATTGGCATCTTTATCGACCGTGTTTTGTTCACGCATAATGGTCGCAACCGGTTTAAAAGCCGTCCTGAAATAAATATCCTGACCGCTTGAGATGCCGCCAAGGATGCCTCCGGCACGATTGGTATCCATGACTATATTACCAGGATTATGTGGATCGGGACGAAATATATCGTTGTGTTGTGAGCCTCTCATTGCCGATCCGGCAAATCCCGAACCATACTCAAATCCTTTTACGGCATTTATGCTAAGCATGGCTTTTGCCAAATCAGCCTGCAAACGGTCAAAAACAGGCTCTCCCCAACCTGCCGGCACCCCTTTGGCAACACAGGTTATGATGCCTCCCAAGCTATCCCTATCGGCGCGGGCGGCTTCAATTTCAAGAACCATCTTTTCGGCAACCATCGGATCGGGACACCGTACATCATTTTGTTCGGTTAATGACAAATCAAGCTTATCATAGCTTTGTTCAAGTTGAACACGTCCGATTTGAGAGACATATGCATTCACAGTCACCCCCAGCTTGGCAAGCAGCAATTTGGCAAAGGCACCACCGGCTACCCGGGCCAGTGTTTCCCGGGCAGAAGAACGTCCCCCACCCCTGTGATCGCGAATGCCATACTTTTGAATATAGGTATAGTCGGCATGAGAAGGACGAAAAACGTTACTGAGATCGTTATAATCATTCGAGCGTTGATCTGCATTCATCACCACAAACGCAATGGGTGTCCCGGTAGAAAGGCCTTCAAATACACCGGAAAGAATTTCAATTCTGTCTTTCTCATCTCTTGGAGTGACAAGTTTAGACTGACCTGGCCTCCTACGGTTGAGTTCATTTTGAATGAAATCCAGATTTATTCCAATGCCTGAAGGATATCCGTCGATGATTCCCCCCACTCCCTTGCCATGCGATTCTCCAAACGTAGTGAGGGTAAAAAGCTTACCAAATGCGTTTCCTGCCATTTTAAAATAGTATAAATGTGAATCAAAAATAATATCTATTCACCGAATTTTTAATAAAATTACTCTTGATTTTTTCTTTTTTATTTTGTACTTTTATGAGTGATGATAAAATCGGACTTTTATACAGTAACACCTGTATGAAACATAAACGTTTAAAATTCCTTCGGGAATTAATTCATCACCAAGGAAATTTAAGCAGTTTATGCGAGGAAAAGGCAGATAAATGCCCAACGAAACACCGAATTGAAATCGGGAAAAAAACGAAAAGCGGCTGATTATAATATCAACCGCTTTTATTTTATGGAGTCATTGCAAGCTGATTATACCTGTTTCAGGATTTTAATCTTTGCTTCAATAGTTTTCAACTCTTCTTTGGCCTTTTCGATTTTCTTCTCAAATTCAATCTTAAAAAGATTGGTGTTTTTTGAGTTTGCAAAGAATCCGATATTGTTCTCCCAGATTTTGATGTCTTCCTGAAGTTCGGCCATTTTGTTCTGCAGGAAAGCCCGTTCACGATTGATGATCCTGCTTGCTTCAGGCTGTTCTTTCAACGATTCAAACTTACTTCTGTAATTGCTGGATGAGATTTCGGCAGCGTTAATTTTCAATTTTTCGAATAGCTTATTAATGGCTGTCCTGAATTCATTTTGAATACGGTCTTTTTCTTTAATAGGAACATGCCCGATCTCCATCCATTGACGCTGTACATCTTTTAAGGTCTCAACGTTTGCATTGCGGTCATCGGTTAGTTCAAACGTCTGAACGAAGCTGAGCAAATCAAGCTTGAGTTTTAAGTTTGCATCTTCCTGTTCATGAATATGTTTGAAATACTCGGATTTAAGATTAAAGAATTCGTCACAGGCTGCCCTGAACCGCTTCCAAATCTTGTCGCTTTGCTTGCGGGGAACGG
>JAUZOX010000418.1 GCA_030706265.1 Bacteroidota bacterium
GCCCAGTACCAGGTTTTAAGAGATCATGGTCATACCCCCTCCGAAGCTTTCAATGAAACCGTTGAAGAGCTGACCCAGAGTTTGATGCCGCTTGTTTCTGAAAACGGGATGGACTGGATGTATGCCAACTGCTCTACCACTGCTCAACGTGGTGCGCTCGACTGGTGGAAGAAATTCCGCGATGCCACCTTACCCGTGTTCAATGACCTCTATACCGAAGTTGCCGAAGGCAGGGAAGCTCAGCGTTCGATCGATTCAAACAGCCTACCCGACTATCGTGAAAAGCTGGATGCCGAACTGAAAGAAATGCGCGAAAGCGAACTGTGGCAGGCCGGTGCAGTGGTCCGTAAACTGAGACCCGAAAACGCTAAATAAAGATTGATATTGACTACTGAATCTGCAACTGTTTTAAGAGTCAGGCCGTGTTTGGTTCTTTAGCCTGACTTTTAAATGGTTGCATCCCGGATGGTCTGAATGATAAATAAAGGTTAGGAGCGTGTTTGAGAGGATAAATGCAGATAATATCTGACAAGCACGTTCCATTTGACCGATTTAATACAAATTATTTACGTATAAAAAATGGAAGCTAAAACGCTATTTGATAAAGTTTGGGATGCACATGTGGTTAAAAAGATAGTGGGTGGCCCCAGCGTGTTATATATCGACCGTCATTTTATCCACGAAGTCACCAGCCCCGTTGCTTTTGTCGGTCTGGAAAAGAGAGGCCTCAATGTATTTCACCCCGGGCAGACCTTTGCCACTCCTGATCATAACATCCCGACGATAGATCAGGACCAGCCGATTAAAGATGAGCTCTCACGGAATCAGGTCAACAAGCTGACGGCCAATTGTCAGAAACACGGGATCACCCTTTACGGGTTGAATCACAAATGGGCGGGTATTATACACGTCATCGGTCCCGAGCTGGGCCTCACCCAACCGGGGATGACCATTGTTTGCGGCGACAGCCATACCTCTACTCATGGAGCTTTTGGCGCTTTAGCGTTCGGAATCGGAACCAGCGAAGTGGAAATGGTTCTGGCCAGCCAGTGTGTGTTGCAGCCGAAGCCTAAAAAGATGCGCATTACCGTGAACGGTACATTGCACAAAGGGGTGATTTCAAAAGATATCGCACTTTATATCATCTCAAAGATTTCTGCCAGCGGAGGTACCGGTTATTTTATCGAGTATGCCGGATCCGCTATCTCTTCGCTTTCCATGGAAGCCAGGATGACCCTTTGCAACATGAGTATCGAATGCGGTGCCCGTGGAGGGATCATTGCCCCCGACGAAAAGACCTTCGCCTATGTGAAAGGCCGTGAATTTGCACCCAGGGGAGAAGCCTGGGATAAAGCTTTGGCTTACTGGAAAACGCTTAAGACTGATGAAGGGGCCATGTTCGATGATGAATATACCTTCGATGCCGCCGATATTGACCCGATGATTACTTACGGTACCAATCCGGGAATGGGTATGGGCATTAAGGCGAATATCCCCGACGGTAACGATTTGAAAGGAACCGACAAGATTACTTTCGAAAAGTCGCTTTCTTACATGGGATTCAAGGCCGGTGAGAAACTGGAAGGTAAACCGGTTGATTATGTCTTCGTCGGCAGCTGTACCAATGGCCGGATCGAAGACCTGAGGATGTTTGCAGAGTTTGTCAAGGGAAAACACAAAGCCGGCAACGTGGTTGCCTGGATTGTGCCCGGTTCCAAACAGGTAGAAAAGCAAGCAGAAGAAGAAGGCCTGACGGAAATTCTCAAGGCTGCAGGCTTCCAGTTGCGTCAGCCGGGGTGTTCTGCCTGTCTGGCCATGAACGACGATAAGATCCCGGCCGGAAAATATTCCGTTTCGACTTCAAACCGCAACTTCGAAGGACGCCAGGGACCCAACTCACGGACCTTGCTTGCCAGTCCGCTTGTAGCAGCTGCCGCAGCAATAACGGGTAAGATCACCGACCCCAGAGATCTGATGTAAAAACCGGTAAAATTAATTCGGATGAACTTCTCTTTTCCGGGCGAGCTTCATCATTAAAAAATTACACTATGGCTATTGATAAATTTATAACGTTTACCTCTAAGGCGGTTCCATTGCCGATCGAGAATGTGGATACCGACCAGATCATCCCTGCCCGCTTTTTAAAAGCAGTCGAACGGAAAGGATTTGGCGATAATTTATTCCGCGACTGGCGCTACGACAAGAACAACCAACCTGTTCCCGGTTTCGTTTTGAACACCCCGACCTATTCGGGCACCATACTGGTTGCCGGCAAAAACTTTGGCAGCGGTTCAAGCCGTGAACATGCCGCCTGGGCTATTTACGACTTTGGATTCAAGGTAGTGGTATCCAGCTTCTTTGCCGACATCTTCAAAAACAATGCCCTGAACAATGGTCTGTTGCCAGTTCAGGTCGAGGGGTCTTTTCTCGAAAAAATCTTCTCCGTCATAAAAGAGGACGCCGGTGCTGAGTTTAAGGTCGATCTTATCGAACAAAAATTTACGATTGTTAAAACCGGAGAGGCTGCCTCCTTTGACATCAATCCTTATAAAAAGGAATGCCTGCTGAACGGATATGATGATATCGATTATCTGGTAAGTTGCCGGGACGAGATCACCGCGTTTGAACAAGGACGCCATTAATTCAGAAAGCACAAATCCTTTGGATATCATGGATCGCTATCCGGACCTTTTTTTAAGAACAGCATCCATGATATCTCATCGTTGCTTCTTCACTTCGAATCTAAAAAGGAATGCCGAAGAAAGGAAAGCATTGTAAAATATTGTATTCCGTTTTTATAAATAAACTACAATTGAAAAATTGTAAAAACGAGGTATGCTTTGTAATTCAGTCATTAAATGTAAAGGGATAACCGCATGACCAAAAGAATAAAGATAATGGATACCACTCTTCGGGATGGTGAACAAACCTCAGGGGTATCTTTTGCCGAAACTGAAAAACTGAGTGTAGTAAAAATACTGTTAGAAGAGGTCAAAGTCGACCGGGTCGAAATAGCTTCCGCACGCGTCTCTTCGGGCGAGTTCAATACCGCCAGGGCCATTATGGAATGGGCTGAACACAAAGGTTATCAGGACAGGATCGAAATACTCGGCTTCATCGACGGAACCGTATCCCTTGACTGGATCGATAAAGTGGGGGGCAAGGTGGTCAATTTACTCTGTAAGGGCTCATACAAGCATGTCACCCTGCAGCTGAAAAAGACCCCTGATGAGCATCTGGCCGATATCCGCAAGTCGATTGCCTATGCCAAAGGAAAAGGGATCAAGGTGAACCTCTACCTTGAGGACTGGTCCAATGGAATGCGCAACTCGAAGGATTATGTCTTCTTCATGGTCGATAACCTGAAGAACGAAGAGATAGACCGGATCATGCTGCCCGATACACTGGGGATTTTGAGTCCCGATGAGACTTTTGCTTTTTGCAGGGAAATGGTGAGCCGTTATCCCGAATGCCGTTTTGACTTCCATGCACACAACGATTATGACCTTGCCATAGCCAACGTA
>JAUZOX010000419.1 GCA_030706265.1 Bacteroidota bacterium
CCAGGTAAGCCAACCGATAGATTTTTAACATCGTCCAGGCTCTGGCGATAGTCTTTATCCAACCTGACAACCAGACCGAAGCGCTTTTCCTCTTCAAAGACAACGCCAGCCTGGCTACCAGCAAATGCAGCCCGCAATATGCGATTTACCTCATCTACTGAAAGGCCGTATTGAGCAAGCCGATCACGGTTATAAACGATCTGGACCTGCGGAAGTCCGGTGACTTTTTCTACGTTGATATCCTCGACCCCCCGAACCCTTTGAATTATTTTTTCAACTTCCGTTGCCTTGTCGGCCAATGAATTCAAGTTATCGCCAAATATTTTTATTGCAATATCCTGTTTTGAGCCTGAAAGCAATTCGTTAAAACGCATCTGTATGGGCTGTTGAAATTCGAACTTAACACCCGCCATGACAGATAACTTTTCTTCCATCTTTGCCATTAATTCTTCGCGGGTCTCGGCTGAGGTCCACTCGCTTTTGTCTTTCAGGGTAATGATGTAATCACCTGTTTCCATTGGGGTTGGGTCGGTCGGAATTTCTCCCGATCCAATTTTGCAGACCGTGTGTTTCACTTCAGGAAAACTGGCCAGCAGTATTTTGTTCGCTTTTTTAACCGTTTCGACCGTATTGGAAAGAGAACTGCCTTGCAATGTTACCACTCCCGCCGCCAAATCGCCTTCTTCGAGTTGCGGTATAAACTCTCCACCCAAATTCCAGAACACAATCAGGCTCATCACGAATAATCCAATGGCCGAAATCGAAACCAGGAGTTTATGCCTGAGTGCAAACACGATGACGGGATTGAACGCCTTATGAAGCGATTCGATAAGCTTATCGGAAAGATTTCGTCTATGTTCGGTTTTCTTATTCAAAAACAAGGTGGTCGCCCAAGGGACATAAGTAAGCGAGAGAATAGCAGCCCCTGTTAACGCAAAAGCCACGACCTGTGCCATGGGGCGGAACATTTTACCTTCAATGCCCACCAAAGCCATAATGGGCAAATACACGATCAGAATAATTACCTGTCCAAATGTGGCTGAATTCATCATCCGTTTTGCGGATTCAAATACATTTTCATCCATTTGCTTTTGAGTAAGCAATTTTATTCCGGGATGATGATGTTTACTCATCGTGATGCGGTGTACGACACTTTCAACAATGATAACCGCCCCATCCACAATCATTCCAAAGTCGATAGCCCCCAAACTCATCAGATTACCCGACACGCCAAAGAGATTCATCATGGAAATGGCAAACAACATTGAAAGAGGAATGACCGAGGCTACGATAAGGCCTGCCCGGACATTGCCCAGCAACAACACAAGTATGAAAATGACAATCAAGGCCCCTTCTATCAAGTTGCGGGATACCGTTCCGATCGCCCGACCAACAAGGTCTGAACGGTTTAAGTAGGGTTCTATTTTAACTCCTCTGGGTAATGATTTTTGAATCGAAGCAATCCGGGTTTCTACGTTTTGAACGACTTCATGCGCATTTGCCCCTTTTAGCATCATCACCACACCACCTACAGCCTCGGTAGTGTCAACGACAAAGGCTCCGTAGCGGGTTGCATTTCCAAATTGAACGGTGGCAATATCCCTTATTAAAATCGGAAGGCCCGATCCATTTGCTTTAACAACGATCTTTCCGATATCATCCAGACTTTTTACCAATCCAATGCCACGGATAAAATAGGCATTGGGCTTTTTGTCGATATAAGCGCTGCCGGTATTCTCATTGTTCTTTTCAAGCGCGTCAAAGATATCATTCAGCGTGATGTTCATTCCCCGGAGCCTTTCGGGATTTACGGCTATTTCATATTGCTTGACAAACCCGCCGTAACTGTTTATATCAGCCACACCCTGTGTTCCTAACATCTCTCGCCGAACAATCCAATCCTGCATGGTACGCAATTCCATGGGGTTGTATTTGTTCTCAAATCCCTTTTCAATGGCAAGACGATACTGAAAAATCTCACCCAGTCCCGATGATATGGGTGCAAGCTCAATCTTAGCCAGTCCGGCAGGAATCTCCTCTTCGGCTTCTTTTATTTTTTCATTGAGTTGTTGCCGGGCCCAATAAACATCGACATCATCTTTAAACACCACTGTTATCACCGATAATCCGAGACGGGATATCGAGCGAAGCTCTATAATGTCGGGAATATTTGCTACAGCCACTTCAACAGGCGCTGTTATGAAACTCTCTACTTCCTGCACAGCCAGTGAAGGAGCCAGCGAGATGATTTGCACCTGGTTATTGGTAATGTCGGGAATGGCATCAATGGGCAGCCTGGTTAGGGAATAGGTTCCCCACCCTATTAACGCAACAACAAATAATCCAATTATAAATTTATTATATATTGAAAAACGAATAATACGTTCTATCATATAGCAATGACTTAAATTAATACAACGATTCATCCTAAATCCATGAAAAATTGGATTAAGGATGCTCTAACTTGCCGGAAATGATGTATTAACTTATTTTTGGGGGTTCCCAGATAGTCTGGAAATAAGAGGAAACACTTTCCTTATAGAAAGGGATCAATTTGGATTGAACGCTCCAGTCAGGATTCGATTCGAATAAGAAAACGGATAATTCGACTGTCACGCTGCAACAGGAACAAACACAAAAAGGTGAGCACATATCAGTTTCACCCGAGTCATGATTATGAGGATGCGTTGAGGTTAACACATTGTCTGTCTTACTATTGTCTATGATTACATCTGCACATGGCAACGAAACCAGGTATAAAATATAAATACTAAAAAACAAACATAAGACTTTCATGTCCCAAAGTTAGATTTTTTATTCAAATATCAATGCTCGAAATCACTATTTTAACTACCGCTTCAGATCATGTCGGTCACGATTTAGAGTTTGCCGAAAAATCTCAGCCGGGATTTTTAAAGCTATCCTTTTCAGACCTGGATTGAAGCACCGACACCCTGCTTTGCCCTGAATATCTTCAATAAGTACCGTTGAGGATTTTCACGGTGCCTTTGCTGAAAAACTTTTCAGCCTGTTTGATCAGCGGCATAGCGGAGCCGCCCCAACCAATTTGACCACGTTAAGCACCGGGAAGATGCAGGCAATCCTTGATTCGCCGATGCCTTTGAGCCCGGCCCTGATCCGGTCCAAATCCTATGCATTTTGGGCTTGTCCAGACTTACCCTCGTTGGCTTGACTCGGACCGGGATAGTACTTTCGCCATCAGTGAGATTGTGGGTCAAGCCCGCAATGACGAACAAGCATTTTTAATCCGGTGTCCAGCCCCCAATGACATTGAGGATGGAGAGTGCAATGATGTTGACGATGGAGAGCGCTTTGGCTTTTTTGGGTCAAAGTTACCGCTGCGCTCAAACCTGAACTAAAAAAAATTCGAATTGGGTTATCACTGCAGGCTAGCGTTCTCAAGGGACTTGCATGTCTTAAAGCCCCTTTCTTTAAAAATGAAGTGCAACCCCAAAAAGAAAGGGCCCTTTTGAGCCTCATTGAAAATTGTTTAAGAAAAGGG
>JAUZOX010000042.1 GCA_030706265.1 Bacteroidota bacterium
GCGCATGGTGATCCGTGACAAGAACTCCCCCTCGGTCATCTTCTGGTCACTGGGAAATGAAGCCGGAAACGGGTGGAACTTTATGCAGGGGTATAACTGGGTCAGGGGGTATGATCCCAGCCGGCCTATCCAGTATGAACGGGCAGTCATGGATTGGAATACCGATATTTATGTTCCCCAATATCCGAGTCCGGAATATCTTGAAAGTTATTCAAAAAGTAATCCTGACCGACCGATGATCATGTCGGAGTATGCCCACATCATGGGGAATGCTCTGGGGAACTTTAAGGAGTACTGGGACGAGATCGAAAACCATCCTTATCTGCAGGGAGGTTTCATCTGGGAGTGGGTCGACCAGGCCATTTATTTCCAAAAGGATGGAAAGAAAGTATTCGGTTACAGTGGTGACTGGGGCACACCGCTTAACAATGACCATAACTTTTGTGTAAAAGGGGTTGTCATGGCCGATCGTAAGCCGAATCCCTATTATTATGATGCCAAGAAGGTGCAGCAGTTTATTAAGACCAAAGACATTGATGCGCGAAAAGGTGTGGTGGAAGTTTTCAACTCCTGGTTCTTTCGCGATCTGAGCAACTTTACGATGAACTGGGAAGTAACGGAGAATGGAAAAACCATTGCAAAGGGCAAGGTGGATGATTTGAAAATCGGTCCCCGTTCTGCAGAAAGGATCACTTTGCCCATTCCGGCTAATCTGGCAAACGATAAGGAGATGATGCTGAATGTTTATTACACCGTCAAGGCGGATGAACCCGGTATCCCCAAAGGCTATGTCCTGGCAACAGAACAGATCAGGTTGAATGACTATCAATACACGATCCCTGCTGCAAAAGGCGGAGACGGGTTAAAGCTTTCTGAAAACGCTGACGTGATCAATGTTAAAGGATCCGGAGTTGCCGCATCCTTTAACAAGAAAGAAGGTACTCTTGCTTCGTATTCGTACAATGGAAAGACCATCTTTACCGAAGGGCCCAAACCGGATTTCTGGAGACCCCTGGTTGATAATGATTATGGAGCAGGTTACAACAAAAAGTTAAAGATCTGGCGCGATCCCGGTTTCACCGTTACCGGTTGCACTGCTTCCCGGACCGGCGATGAATCGGTAAAGGTGGTGATTGAAAAGAGCATGCTGAACGGGGAGGCAAAATACGTTCAAACCTACGTTATTGAAGGAAATGGAAAGATGTTGGTATCCAATGAGATGAAAGCAGGTGCCACGCCGCAACCCGTCATGCTGAAGTTTGGAAACCATATGCGGTTGCCTGTCGACTTTGTGACGATGGAATGGTATGGTCGCGGACCGGGAGAATCCTACAACGACCGGAAAGAAGGAAATCCGGTTGGAATTTATTCCGATGCCATCCGGAATCTCTATCATCCCTATGTCCGTCCTCAGGAAAGCGGAAACCATACCGACGTCCGGTGGGCGAAGCTGATGCGCAAAGATGGGTCGGGCGTGATGATTGGCGCCAATGAAACCCTGCTCAATGTGAACGCTTTGCCATACAGTCCTTCACAGCTTGATGCGGGCGATGTCCGTGAAGCCGTACAAACCCATTCGGAACTGCTGAAATTCGATTCAAACATACATCTCGATGTGGATTTGCTTCAGGCAGGTGTCGGTGGCATCGATAGCTGGGGAAGCCCCGCCTTAACGAAATACAGGGTTCCTTATGCCAGTTACAAGTATTCCTATTGGGTCATCCCCTTCAGAAAATAGCTGATGATCCGGACCTATTTCTTATAGAAGAATTGACAGAGGTGGTGCAATTCTTGCCAGCATCTGATCAGTTAAGTGGAGGTGGTAGGGTTAAACCAAAAAGGAAGCGGGCATCTGTGCCCGTTTCCGCCAGTCTTAATCCACACTCTTTCCCCGGGGTGGCGTTGCTATTTGGCCAGTGTCTAAGCCACAATGACAGCCGGCGGTTTGGGGATGGCTATTGATTTTCAAAAGGGTAACTATACGGGCACCGTTAGAATTTTTCAAAAAACGGTTCGAATTCGAAAAATCAGATTTATCTTTGATTGTAGAAGGCTTTTTTGAAACGGAGCGGACCATTTATTTTTTTGGCGAAAACGATAAGCTTCCGGGAACCGGACTATAAGTGACAGATATCCTTAGCATATCCGTCGTCGTTTTCATGCCTTTTCTATGCCAGACACATGCCTCCAACCCGGTACATATCCGGAGCATATTCAGATGTAACCCGGTGTTAATCCTATTGCTGAACCCCGATATGCTCCGGATATGCATGCAATATGCTCTTGAAATGCAATATCTGCGGGGCAGACATTAAGTACCCTAAGGGCAGTGAATAGACGAAGAGTCTGATAATCTTATCTTTCGATAAAGAAGCTTTTCAACATCAATCAAAAGCCAATTGATTTCTCAGGAAGATAATTTTACCATTCTTCCATTGATACTTTTTTTGTTTAGTTCTTTAAAATAATTTTCTGATGTTAATCGGCATATAATCAGAAGACTACTTTCCTTTTATTCTCCTTTATTTTTACACTAACCGGTATGCTCCCAAAACTCCCTGCCTTAAAGAAATACAGAAAGGGAAAATTGGGGCAATCCAAAGCTGTTTTCCGGTCATTGCCGCCCACCAAAGACATCGTTAACGCCGAACACGAAGTTCAAGGTGCCTTCTCCTGAGAATGGTTTACAGGGTTACCTTTAATTCTCCTAAATCCGGTCTTTTATTCTCCTTTAAAGGTAGTCATCTCCGTAAATTCCAGGTTTTTTCAGGGTGTTTTCTTCCCCGGTATTCCCTAACAGTCTGGTATTTGTATAGTTCTTGTGGATGGGATATAACAGGAAGAAAATACCCTGAAAATACCCGGATAATACCCGATTAACCTGAATTATAGGAGAATAAAAGGGCAATAGTCTTCTGATAATATGCCGGTTTACAGGAGTGATTTTTTTTAAAGAATCCATTAATACAGTTAACAGCAAAAGGATTTATAGAGGAAATGTAAATTAGCCCTGTGTCTTGTTCGTGTCAGCATTCATTTCGCGATGAAACGAGTATGTTTTGAAAACACAAACACCAATGAAACGATCATTTATGCGAGCTCTTTACGACCTATTTAATGAAATTATTTACGGATGAAGCAATAACCCCGCTTCGGTTAATTCGGAGCGGGGTTATTTTAAAAAGTCAATTTGTAGGAATTTAGAAAATTGACATTCAGAGGATGTAAAGACTATTACCAGTTTTCGTTTTTACCGGTTTGCAGAAAAACGGTTAAGTCTTTGATGATGTTTGAAGGCATGGCGGTTACGATCCTGTAATTTTCTTCGTTTCTTTTGGCTTCATCTTCTTTTTTACCTTCCAGAAACTTGGGAATCCCGTTGCTTTTATAATATGCTTCGAGTCCTTCCACGGTCGAACACTGTTTGTAGGTTTCAATGTCCACCACCTGGTTGGTTAAAGCGTTTCGGTATTCCATATTGGAGAATTCGTATTTGAACCTGCCATCTTTGAAGTCCAATTTTAGGGTAAAGCCCATTTTGACTTTCATCTTGATATTCTTGATGAGTACGGTTTCCCTTTTTTCTCCCTTGGCGATGAAAACATGGGTTGAATTATCCGCAAGTTTAACTTCATCTTTTGACGTTTGAAAATTCAGCGCAAACCATTCTCTCGTTGAGTTAAAAAGCTTTTCAGCCGGTTTGTCGTTGATATTCACCACTCCTGTCAATTCCTGGCTGAATCCCATCTGCAAAATGAACAACCCTGCCAGTACACAAAATAGATACTTCATATGTTAAAAATTTGATTTAAATCGGTCATTTTGAACTGCATGTAAGAAATTCATTGTTGTTTGTGCTTTCGGACATGCTCGGTTCATATAAAATAACTTTTGTGCAAAAGTACGAAGGTTGCTAAAAAGAATAAGTATATTTTACAGTGAAAGAACGTCCCGGTAAGTTAAATCCTCTCTTTTCATAATAGTTTTCGTCGGTCAGATTGTTAACAAAGAGGGAGAGCTGGTGGTTCTTATGACGGTAGCCGGTGTTGACGTTCATGACGATAAAGTCGCCGTATCTTGTTTCGACCAGCTGATCCCAGTAGTCCCAATTGCGGTCAATCCGGTCGCCGACATAGCGTGCATTCAGTCCTGCGAAGAAACCATTGGTGTGCTGGAAATTCAAATCGAGGCTTAAGGTGTTGGTTGCAATATTGTGCATCCTTTCCTTGGTTTCCCCGACACCATATTCATCAACGATCGCCTGGGCCCTGAAATAATGGTTCCAATGGATACCGGCATTGAGCGTGTATCGGTCGCTACCTGACAGGTTTGCGGTTAACGAAGTTTCAATCCCCTGTATCAGACTTCTGTTGGCATTGACATAGGTCGTGTATGAATCAATGGTATCGCCTGCTGCGGTTAGTTTGGTGCCGGTCGGAAATGTCATCTTCTCGATGGGATTGTTGCGATACACCGTGTTAAAATAGGTGACTTCGAAGCGGACCTTATCGGTTTTATTGGTGATGATGAATCCTGCTTCACTGGTCACGCTTTCCATGTTCTTCAAATCGGGGTTTCCCTGGATGATCCCCACGTGTTTGGCTTTATACCAGTCGGCCTGTTCTGAATAGCCAGCGATATCGTATATATTGGCGGGAGAGTAGCCCTTCGAAACAGAGGCCCGTAAAGCGAAATAGTTGTTGATGTGGTATTTGATTCCAAGGCTGGGGCTGAAGACCTGGTTATCGGCCTTCCGTTCCGGATTATTGAAAAACTTGGTTTCAAGTATTTTGTAATTCATCAAGTCTAACCTGATACCTGTTGAGATGACCAGCTTTTTGTCCATCATCAGCAGGTTGCCCTGGGCAAAGATTCCGGTGTTGGATTGGTTATAATCCGGGCTGTAAGTGATGTTTTCAGTGCCGGTCTGATCAAACAACTGACTCTTTACAACAGCAGATTGGTTTTCAACGCCAAAGGTGAAACTATGGTCGCCCGCTTTCAACACATCGATGATGCTTAATCCGGTCCAGTTGGTATTGAGAAGATACGATTTATAAGGTTTAACCGCAAGGGTGGTGACGGAGAAGTCGGGGTTATATTGATCCTGGTAAGTCGTATAGTCTGTTTCGGATTCTTTTCCTGTAAATCCTTTCAGGGTCAGTGTGTTGTTTGCATTGAGCTTTCCCTCAAGGCTTACATCTCCCGAGTAACGGTTAATATCCTTGATGGCGGGTTTTTTATCCCCATCGCTCAGGTCGCCGGGGGTATTGACATGATTGGCCCAGACATAATCTCCGCTCAGGTTCAATTTCCAGTTTTGATCCAGCTGTACCCCCACACGCCCATTCACATGGTGTTTGTCGTAGGTGGTGTTTTGCCGTACCAAGCCGTCGCCACGGGTATCATCCATATTCTGAGTCACACCGGTGCTCAGGAAACGGTTCTCAATGCTCTTTTGTCCCAGCAGGTTCCGGAAGAAATTTCCTTTTCCCAACCGGAAGTTTTTGTCCTGATTTTCAGTGCCGGTATTCAAGTCGAAATCAATTTGTTTTGAGATTTTGCCGCCAACAGCTGCATTGGCCCCCCAGGATCCAAAGCTGCCGGCAGACAGTGAAACGTTTCCAGCAAGCTTATCTTTGCTATGGGTCGTCACAATATTGACAACGCCTCCCATTGCCTGTGGTCCGTAAATGGCTGAAGCGGGACCGCTCAGTACCTCGATGCGTTCGACATTGTTTAGGTCGATCATGGCTAGGTTGGTTGAGGCGGCAGGTCTGCCGTCAATCAGAATCAGGGTTTTCATGTCCAGACTCCCGTTTTGGGGTTGGAAACCGCGCAGACTGATGCCCGACAAGAGACCGGGGTATTCGACCACATCAACTCCCGCAGTTTGTTTAAGGATGTCGGCGATGTCTTTAACGCCCATTTTTTTGATGGTTTCCTTGTTGATGACCTTGATTTCCTGGGCAAGGTTTGCGGTCTGTTGGGGACTACGGGTTCCTATGACGACAAATTCCTGCAGGTTCACCGTTTTGGAACTCTCGTCGGTTTGCGGGAATGCAAATACAGGAATGCATAAAGCGATTATGGCTGTTTTGACTTTAGTTTTAAAATTCATTTTTTAAGGTTTTGATTTGCTTTAAGCCTCAAGTTTCAAGCATTCCGGACTGGCTGATCCTATATGGCTCTGATAGTGTATACTGTTTTTACTCGCGTTTTTATGATTAACTTTTTACAAACTTATATGGCTCGGGCGGACCGGACGGAATGAATGGATGATTGTAATCTGCCATCATGTTCAAATAGTGATATCCGCTTGTTTCATTGCGCCGTTTTATTTTCCAGGTTATAACTTCTCAATTCATGCAGCAAACTCTCGATGGAGTGGGTCCTGACATCTTCATCGCGGGTACCGCTGATGATGAATTCGGGCTCTGCGTCTTGCGTGATTTCAATTTGAATGCCTGTTTTATGGCTTCCGTCTGGTTTGAAGCCATTTCGTTCGAGTGCATTTCTGACCCAGTAGCTGGTGATGCCTTTTCCGATGATGTGAACCCGCTCGGAATAATCGTCATCCGACTTGAAGCACCCTGTATGGACGTCAAACAGAATGCCTTCGCGGGCAAAGAAGGATTCGATGTCTCCATTCAACAACAGGTCTTCGGGAACGCCGCAGGCCATTTCCTTGCCCTGGGCTATCAGCCACAGCTTATCTGCAAACCGCAGCGCCTGTTCCAGATCATGCGTCGTGACCAGTATCCCTTTGTTTTTATGGACCGTTAGCTGCCTTAACAGACGCATGATCTCTATCCTTCCCGGTAAATCAAGAAAGGCGGTAGGTTCATCCAGAATCATGACGGGGGTCTCCTGAGCCAGCGCCCTGGCAATCATTGCTTTTTGGCGTTCTCCATCACTGAGTTGCGACAGCTTACGACTTGCAAATTGATCAAGCCCCGTTTCTGCCAATGCCAGATCTATGATTTTTTGATCTTCTTCGGTGAGGGTTCCAAAGAAACCGGTGTAGGGATACCGTCCAAGAGAAATGAGCTCGCGAACCGTAAAATCTTCGATGGAGACCTTTTCGGTAAGTACGACACTTACCATCTGAGACAGGTCTTTCTCTTTAAGGCTTTGGATACTTCTATGCCCTATGAAGGCATCGCCTTCCTGTACCGGAATGAAACCGGCCAATGTTTTTAGCAGCGTCGATTTTCCAGCCCCATTGGGTCCCATCATGCAGATGAGCTCGCCCTGTTTCAGGGCCAGATTCAAATGACGGTGCAATAATTTTTGACTGTTTCGTTCGCTGTAACCAATCCCAAGATCATCTGTATACAGCAGATTAGCACTCATAAATATTTTCTTTTGTGACGTGTTAAAACTACCCAGATCACGATAGGAGCTCCCATCAGAGACGTGACGGCATTGATGGGCAATGCCCCTTCCACACCCGGCAACCTGGCTATGAGGTTGCAAAACAAGGCTACCGATGCTCCGATCAATAGATTGGCCGGTAAAAGTATTTTGTGGTCAGCACTCCTGATTGCCAGTCTGGTAACATGGGGTGTGGCAACTCCGATAAAAGCGATAGGACCGCAAAAGGCTGTAACGACGGCGGTAAGCAGTCCGGCACTAAATAGAATCATAAATCTTGCCCTTCCTACGTGTAATCCCAGGTTGCTGGCGTAACGTTCACCCATCAGGAGCATGTTCAAGGGCTTTGGCAGCAACATGGCCATAAATAGTGATAAAATGGTAACTCCCGCAAACCAGTTCATCTTTTCCCAACTCACGGCATTGAATGTTCCCAATCCCCATAGGGTGAATTCCTGAAGGTTCTCTGCCGAGCTGTAGACAGTCAGCACTCCTACAATCGCCGAACTGATATAACCCATCATCAGGCCGGTGATCAGCAGCATGGCGTTGTCTTTGATCCTCTGCGAAAGGGCCAGAATGGTAAGCAGCACTGCCATGGCTCCGGCCATGGCGGATAGGATCAGGCTGAGAACTCCCAGCTGAGGCATATACACGATCCATGCGCCTGTAAACATGGTAATGATCGCAACCCCAAGACCGGCACCCGAGGTGATGCCCAATACATCCGGTCCTGCCAAAGGATTTCTGAAAAGGGTCTGCATCAGCAATCCAGCCGTAGCCAGTGCGGCACCGGCAAGAATGGCTGTAAAGGCTTGCGGCAGCCTGATCTGCAATACGATATTGCGTGAGAGGTCATCAACAGGAACGTTCCTGATCAGGTTGAACATGGTGCGGATGGGAATGGTGACCGATCCCAACATCAGATTCAGTCCAAACAAAACAATGGCCATTGAAAATAGCAGGAATATGATTCGCCCTTTTTTCATGCGTAGATGGTAATTTGTATTAAATCGGTCGTATGGAACTCGCATAAAAAATGCTCGCCGGTGTTTGTGCTTTCAAATACGCTCATAACAGTTGAGTCTTTGCTTATTTCAGCAATGAAAAATATTTTTGAATATGATTTTTCAGGATACCCGGATGCAAGATATTGATCAGATCGGCCAGGATGATATCGGGTTCAAGCAGACCTTGTTCGTAATAATCGCTATAATGGGTGTTGCAGAAGATCACCTTCTTTTTTTGGAAAGCCTTAAAATTGGAATAGGGGGGATACTCTGTCTTCAGGTTTTGATAGGTATAGGTCCCGTTGTAAAAATCAAGGATCTGCCAGTAGTCGGCATTGATTGCCTTTTGATAAACGGTTTCAAAGTCCAAAGGAAAGGACACGGTTTCCGGACGGTTCGCCCAGATATAATTAGACCCTGCATCTTTAAAGAAACGGGCGGGATAACTCTTGCCTCCGGCCATGTACCACAGATTCCCATAAAGCTTTCCTGAAAAGATGGTAGGTCGGGAGGAGAGGTTACGGGTCAGGCCGGCCAGTTGTTCATAACGGCACGAAATGGAATCAAATATTTTTTGGGCCAGTTCTTCTTTTTCGAAGAAGGCACCATAGAAAAGAATCCATTCAGCCCTGCCAAGCGGATGGTTTTCAAGATAATTGGCAATTTGGATTAAAGGAACCCCCGTTTGTTTGAGATGGCCATACTTGTTGTCCTTGAAAGGGGAGACAAACAAAATCTGCGGGTTGGCACGCATTAGTTTTTCGGCATTGATATTCATGGAAGAGCCGATCTCTGTGATTTTCCCTTTCTTAAACTGCTCATCCAGATAAGGTTGATGCAGGTAATCCTTTTCGGCAACTGCGTTAACCAGGGGGAGCACTCCAAGTTTAGCGGCCATGCAAGCGTCGACAGAAGTGGCGCAGCCAAAGGATTGGACCGGGGTCCGGATCACAATTCCTTCAGGCAGATGTGGGGGTAACGGATTTTTTCGCGGTACCAGCACATAACGGGCCAGTGCATGCAACGTGTCCCATGCGTTTCTGACTTCCAGTACTTTAAAGGTTGAATAATTTTTGATGCTGAACTCACGCGCATATCTGAGCGGTTCGTTTGTATAAGCAGCGTGGTCGGCTTTGGCCCTGTGCCGTTCAGTGTTGACACATCCGTTAAGGAATGAGGTAAGAAGGAAAGCCCCTATGAGGACCGGTAAATGAAATGTTTTCATCGGCACTTTTATTCCCGAAAGCAAAATACTCGCTCTGGCAGGTTTTCTGACTTCCCCCTCTTCTTGCGCCTTCCCATCAACAAGGTGAAAGTGGCGTTTATGCAAGAAAAACAGGTGGGGGTTACAGCTGCGGGTACAGCTCCGGAATTACACCGGATTCCCTTTTACTCCACACTACATGGACACCAAAGATGGGGCAAAGGTAATCGAATAATTTAAGAAAAGAAACGGCAGTCGTTATTTTTTGCACAATGCCTTTAGTTGGCCTAAGCTGCCATGAAAGACGTTGAAATCGACTTTTCCCCTGATGCCGTTGACATTTCCGTTTTCGCTGTATTGCCAAAAACTCCAGTTACGGTCATCGGGCATTTCAAAGGGATCTCCAAGATAATAGGCGATCCAGATGGGGTATTTGTTGAACTTGCCGGCAAGATGGAGAGTATAAAAAGATAAGTTTGAATAGATGATGGGCTTGACATGATATTCATCTTCGAGCAGATCAAGAAACCGTTGCAGATTATGGCAGATGCGGTCTGTAGACTGGCGGTTTGAGTTTTCAACATCCACCACCGGGGGAAGGTCGCCTTTTTTCAATTTAACCTGGCTGATGAAGAGATCGGCTTGTACCTTCGGATCTTTGACAGGTCTGAAAAAATGATAGGCGCCCCTGAGTAAGTTTGTCTGTTCGACTTCCCGCCAGTTCTTTTGAAAACTATTATCAGGGCGGGTAGCCCCTTCCGAAGCCTTGATGAAGACAAATGAAATCTTGATTCCTTTTACTCGCATGTCTTCAACCTGTTTCCAGTTGATGTTTTGTTGATGCTTGGAGACATCAATACCGTGGACCGAAAAGTTATAGGGTATGGAAATTCCAAAGTCTTTGTAAAAGATCTTTTCTGCAGAACCGGAATTGGTGATAAAATTGTCTTCCTCTGCGACGGGATCATCATGTTTCATCTGCGCCATCAAAGTACCGACCCCCTTTACCAGTACCGAAAGTAAAAGGCCGAAAAGCAAAAGTGCTATACTGAGTTGTGTCTTATGAATATGTTTCATGCGTAAATAATGTGTATTAAAACGGTCACATGGAACTCGCATGGATGATTTTTATGGGTATTTGTGCTTTTAAAACATGCTCGTTTCATCCCTTCGTCGTAAACTTTTCTCTTGGCAAAAATAGGCATATTAACGCTTACAGCCTTTCATTACTTCTATAAAATAAAACAAAAAATAGGAATCGGGATGGTGACCGGAGCAATTATTTTTGCTAAACCAACCTTTTTAACTTAAACTTTAAAGACAGTTTCACATTATTCCTTAGAATCCTGAGGTGTATTACTTTTCCGGGACGGGATCGGAGAATATTATTGAATTCATTAACGGATAGAGCCTTCCCCGAAATTCCATTGATTTGTCGAATGATGTCTCCAGCCCGTAGTCCGGCTTCGTAGGCAGGACTCTTGTCGATCACATTTACTACTTCAATCTTATCAAAGTAATCACCGCTGCCGATGACGTCGAATCCGGCCATATTGAATTCAAATGGCAGTTTGTAAGTAACGTTGCGTTCAAAGTACATCATTTGCCTTGAGTAATCGATGGTTACTGAAAACCGGCCCAATAAGTCGCCCCCAATGGTTCCGTTGCGTCCTGCCAATACATAATTTTTATTGTAGCTATTGGTGTCGGTAAAGAAGGTGATTACGTTTTTAAATGCAATGTTGCCGACATCCATCTGTTTGACTCGTCCGATCCATCCGTCGATTGAACCTGCCAAACCGCGTCCCAGAATTGTTTTGATGAAGTTGTTTTCAATCTTGATCTTGGGTTCGGAAAAGAGTTCCAATAATAAGGAGTGGCTTGCTCCCGTATCGACAAGCAGTTTGGCATCAATTTTTGTCCCGTCCAGAAGGGTGACGGGAAGAAGGATGTACGGCTTGTTGTCGTGGATCATAATGGGAATGCCGATTGCCCTTCGGGGAGGCTTAAAGCTTTGTGGGGTTTGAAAAATCAGTTTATGATTTTCATAATCAATGGTCAGGACCAGGTTTAGCAGCAGATCGGTTCCCAGGATTCCATGAATGGAGGCCCCCAGATAATTCTTCAGGAGCAGGTAATCTTCTTCAAGTACCAGCATGTTTAAGCTCCTGCCCAACAGACCGGGAAAGTCGACGGATACACCATTGGCCAGATAAACGTTGAATTGCTTATGTTCACCGATCCCCGACATGGTGTACATCCGGTCATATTTGACGCCAATCAGGTCACTCAGGGTTTTATCGGTGATGATCGAAGTATGAACTCCGGTATCGAAGATGAAATGCAAGGGAAGGCGATCGTTCA
>JAUZOX010000420.1 GCA_030706265.1 Bacteroidota bacterium
GATTTCAGATCTGCAAGCATGGGTTCCTCATTGACCGGAACATGAATCCTTAAACGCTGGCCTGCCAGTAATCCATTCCCTTTCAGATTGTTCCATGTCTTGATCTGGGCGATCGTAACGCCGTACATATTGGCAATCTGGCTCAGTTTCTGACCCTTCTTTACGATATGGTGTTTAAGTTTTGTAGCATTCTCTGCCAGATCATTTTTTGCGGGAGCAACTGCGGTGTGCATGGCCTGTGCAAGAGGTTGACTTTCAACTTTATTGACTACTGTCTTCGTTACCGGAGTTTTGTTAACGACGTTTTGGCTATCCGAAACATGCTGTGCCGGTTTATTGGTTGCCAGGTTTTCTTCGGTACCGCCGGTAGTTCTGTTGATGATCAGCCGTTGACCTTTATGGACGGAGCGTCTGGTAATATGATTCCATTGTTTGAGGTCCGTGACGTTTACCCCGTACAAGGTGGCGATGCTTGTAAGCGTTTCATTGCTTTTCACATAATGCAGGAAGCTTTCCTGTGAATGGCTCAGATCCGCCAGGACATTTTCCTTGTTGATCTGCTGCTTCTGCAGACTGTAAGCATAAAGTGAAGATTCGTTGTTTACAAAATCAGCCACCGCTCTCTTCGGAAGACGAAGGAAGTACGATTTATCGCTGGTTGAGGGGATAACTCCCTTGCGATAGGCCGGATTCAAAAACAGCAATTCTTCTTTTGGAATATTTAATCTTTCGGATAAGGCATCGAAAGTCAGAAAGTCTTTCACCAGTACCGTGTCAATTTCATGGTACTTAAAGATGGGCATTCTCGGGTAAAGGTTGTGGTCGCTTGCATGATTCATCACATAGGTGACGGCGATGAAGGCAGGCACATAACCTCTGGTTTCTTTTGGCAGGTAAGGACTGATGTCCCAGAAATCGGTCTTTCCGCCTGATCTGCGAATCGCTTTGGTCACATTGCCGGTTCCTGAATTATAGGCAGCCAGCACAAGCAGCCAGTTTTTGTGAACCTTATAGAGGTCGTTCAGATGTTTACAGGCTGCAATGGTCGACTTATAAGGATCACTGCGGTCATCGACATATGAATTTACATCAAGGCTATATTGTTTGCCGGTTCCATACATGAACTGCCAAAGTCCGCCGGCACCGACCGGAGATCTGGCAATGGGATTGAGGGCCGATTCAACAATGGCCAGATATTTCATTTCCAGAGGAATACCATATCTGTCCAGAAGTTCTTCGATCATCGGAAAGTACAATTGAGCCATGCCAAGCATGCGTTCAGTCAGGCCCCGTTTCTTAACCGCATAGAGTTCTATCATTTCTTTCACCTGACGATTGTAAACCAAGGGTATAGGTGATGTCTTCCCCAATTGGGCGAAACGCTCAGCGTAAACTTCATCCGAATAAAAGGGAACAAAATCTTTGGCAAAGTTGTGAATATTGGAATAATTCTGATCGTAAAGCTTATTCGTCTTGTCAAAGAATTGAAGGTTTGCAAGGCTATCCAGCATTGCCGCAATAGGATTATCCTGTACTTTTACAGGTGCCCTGAAAGAAGAATCTTTCTTCTCCTGGCCTAATCCCATTTGTGCTTTAGCTGCCGTTCCGATTAACGTAAAAAGCAGGAGAAATAATAAAAGTTTATGCTTCATGCCTTAATAAAATATCTGTTTTAATAAAATATGCTGTAGGATGCATGGTTAAAGATAATACAAAATTATATTTTTAAACGTAGTAACGCGGAAATTTTAGAACTATTAACATTTAATGCACACCCTCCGTTGTGATGATTCACTTCAGACGGGTGAATGTTAATCATGGAAAATTAACCCCTTCTTCGCTTTTCCGGACGATTTATGCGAAATGGAGTTATTGAAAAACAGGTTGTTATTTTTTATAATAACAACCTGTTTTGTTTATTGTTTGAAGATGATGCCGGATTTAATTTCCGCAATTGCAGCCGCAGCCGCCTTTGGTGTCCTCTTTGAGCACACCCAGCTGGTGCCCCACTTTTTTGAATGCTTCGATGCAGCGGTCAAGATGAATTTGTTCATGACCTGCCGATAGCTGGACGCGGATACGTGCCTGTCCTTTCGGTACTACGGGGTAATAGAATCCGGTTACATAGATCCCTTCCTCGAGTAAACTTGCAGCGAAATCCTGCGACAGTTTGGCATCGTAAAGCATGACTGCGCATATAGCAGACTGCGTCGGTTTAATATCGAAACCGGCTTCGATCATTTTTCTGACAAAATAGGTGGTATTGGCATGCAGCTTATCCTGCAAAGTGTTGGTTTCGCTCATCATGTCCACCATTCTGATTCCTGCTGCAGCTACCAGCGGCGGAACCGAATTGCTGAACAGGTATGGCCGAGAACGTTGGCGAAGCAGTTCGATGACTTCCTTCTTACCGGTGGTGAATCCGCCGATGGCGCCCCCAAATGCCTTGCCCAGTGTACCGGTCAGTATTTCGACCTTGCCCCTGCAATTGAAAAGTTCGGTAACACCACGGCCGGTTTGTCCGACAACTCCTGCAGAATGCGACTCATCTACCATCACCATGGCGTCGTATTTCTCTGCAAGTTTCAGGATGGAATCCAATGGGGTGACATTGCCGTCCATCGAGAAGACGCCGTCCGTTACGATTAATCTGAAACGTTGAGCCTGCGCAAGTTTCAACTGTTTTTCCAGATCCGTCATATCGGCATTGGCATAACGGTAACGCACTGCCTTGCAAAGACGGACCCCATCAATGATGGAGGCATGGTTTAATGAATCACTGATAATGGCATCGTGTTCATTGAGTAATGGCTCAAATACCCCTCCGTTTGCGTCAAAACAGGCTGCATACAGAATGGTATCTTCGGTGCCAAAAAATTCAGCAATCTTCTTCTCCAGTTCTTTATGCAGATCAGAAGTTCCGCAAATGAATCGAACCGACGACATACCGTAGCCGTGGGTATCGAGCGCTTCCTTGGCTGCTTTGATGAGCTCGGGGCTGTTCGATAATCCCAAATAATTGTTGGCGCAAAAATTCAAAACTTGTTTTCCGGTGCTGACTTTGATTTCGGCACCCTGAGGCGAAACAATAATCCTTTCATCTTTGAAAAGGCCGGCTTCTTTGATGTCGGCTAACTCTTGGGTGAGATGTTCCTTGAAGCTGGTATACATTGCTATAGATATTTTGGGTTTAAATACTAAATATTTGCAAAGATAGGTTTTTTAAAAAAATTCACCCGGCGTATTTTAAGAATTCATACGGTAACAATTTTATTAAATCGGTCGTATGGAACCCGCATGAAAACCCGGCCCAAGGAAGTTTGTGTTTGGAACATGCCCGTTTCATACGGTAACAATATTATTCAACCGGGTTTATGGAACCCGCACGAAAGCATTCATCGGTGTTTGTGTTTAGAACATGCCCGTTTCATTCTTATATTTTTAATAATGTTTTGATGCAAAAATAAAATCTTTATTTTTGCCGTTGATTTTTGAATCGATATAGATATGTTA
>JAUZOX010000421.1 GCA_030706265.1 Bacteroidota bacterium
GTTAGAAAAGGAGACAGGCGTTAAAGATACCAATGCAGTAAAACCGGTCGATGTTGTTGTCGACACCGTAAAATATGCAGAATTCCGTCACTATATAGATATTCAGGGCCATATCGAGGGAGAGCAAAATATTGAGGTCAGTCCACAGGCTCCCGGTCTTGTCGTAAAGGTGAACGTCAAAGAAGGGGATGCGGTTAGGCCTGGACAAGTACTTGCCGAACTTGATTCAAAAGTAATTCAACGTAGTTTGGATGAGATAAAGACGCAACTCTCATTGGCATCGATTCTTTATCAGAAGCAAAAAACACTCTGGGACCAAAAGATCGGATCTGAGGTACAATATTTAACTGCCAAAACAAATAAGGAATCACTTGAAAAACGGCTGGCTTCCTTGCAGGAACAACTGGCAATGAATAAAATCAAGTCACCGATATCGGGAACTGTTGAAAATGTCCCATTCAAAATCGGACAGGTATTATCACCGGGCTTACCCACCTCTACTATTCGCGTTGTAAACATGACGGGCGTAAAAGTATTGGCAGACGTGGCCGAAGCATATACTTCCAAAATCAAACGTGGAAACGAAGTTCTGGTCAGCTTCCCGGATATTGATGAAAACATCAAGGCAAAAGTAACTTTTACCAGTAAAGTCATTGACCAGACCAACCGGACTTTCCGTGTAGAAGCAAGACTTGAACACTCCAGAGCAGATTTGCGTGCCAACATGATTGCCAATTTGAAAATAAGTGATTACATCAATAAAAAATCAATTTTCCTTCCTATCAATCTGATCCAGAAATCATTTAATGCAAATTATATCATGGTTGCGGAGCACCACAGCAAACAGGCAATAGCGGTAAAAAGAACGATCAATATGGGGACTTCATACAATGGAATTACTGAAATTACAAATGGCTTAAAAGTAGGTGATGTGGTCATCACTTCGGGTTATCAAAATCTCAAGGATGGTCAGCTGATCAAATTCTAACTTTAATCTTGTCATTGCTATGAAAGTCAATAAATTTAGAGAGTTCTTTGCAACGAGCTGGGCAATCGATAACAAGACAAGTATCTATGTTTTGGTTGTTTTTATCTCACTGCTGGGTATCACCAGTTATATGCGGATTCCAAAGGAGCAGTTCCCTGAACTGGTAATCCCTACCATCATGGTCAGTACCCCCTATCCGGGTGCATCCCCTTCTGATATTGAGAATCTGATAACCCGTCCTATCGAAAAACAAATAAAAGGTTTATCGGGAGTCAAAAAGGTAACCAGTACCTCCATGCAGGATTTTTCATCCATCATTGTTGAATTTAACACCGATGTAGTCGTTGCCGATGCCAAACAAAGGGTAAAGGATGCGATTGATAAAGCAAAGTCAGATCTGCCAAACGACTTGCCCAATGATCCGACTGCCATGGAGATCGACTTCTCTGAAATCCCGATCATGTATATCAATATTTCAGGAAACTACGACCTGGCCAAACTCAAAAAGTTTGCCGACAAAGCCCAGGAACGTCTTGAAGAACTCAAAGAGATAACCCGCGTTGACATCGTGGGTGCACTGGAACGGGAGATACAGATCGACGTGGATATGAACAAGATGCAAGCAGCATCTGTCACCTTTAGCGATATAGAACGTGCCGTGGCGAGTGAAAATAGAAACATTTCTGCGGGAACGATCAGCAACTTCGGAATGAAAAGGGCTCTCCGCGTTGTTGGTGAATTCAAAGACGTTCAGACTTTACAAAATATTGTCATTCAGTCTGCAAGTGGTGCGCAGGTATTCCTGAAAGACATTGCGGATGTAAAAGACTCGTTTAAAGAACAGGAATCCTTTTCCCGATTAAACGGGATGAATGTGATAACACTGAGTGTCATCAAGAAAAGCGGTCAGAATTTGATCGAAGCGTCAGATGAAATAAAAAAGATCCTTGACACCGAATTAAAAGGAAAAGTATTTCCTAAAGATGTTAATGTGACGATTACCAATGACATGTCGCGATATACCCGCAACTCGCTTGAAGAGCTCAACAACACCATCATCATTGGTTTTATCCTGGTCACCATCGTCCTGATGTTTTTCATGGGGTTCAAGAATGCCTTTTTCGTAGGACTCTCTGTGCCGCTTTCAATGGCGGTGGCCTTTATTGTCATGCCGGGAATAGGCTTTACCATGAACATGATGGTGATGTTTGCCTTCATTTTTGCACTCGGTATTGTGGTTGACGATGCGATCGTAGTCATTGAAAACACACACCGGTTGCACCATCAACAACCCAATATCGTTCTTGCTGCAAAGATGGCCGCCGGTGAAGTATTCAGACCCATTTTATCCGGAACGCTCACTACCCTTGCCCCCTTTTTCCCCCTTGCCTTCTGGCCCGGTATCGTTGGAAAGTTCATGTATTTTATGCCCGTAACGCTCATCTTAACGCTGTTTGCGTCGTTATGTGTCGCATATGTCTTTAACCCTGTATTTGCCGTTTCCTTCATGAAACATGAGTACGATGCGGTTGAAAAAGTGAAAGTAACCGGCCGTCAGAAAAAGTGGTTTTCAATCATCGGCATCATTGCAGTAGTGGCATATCTTTCAAAAATCTACTGGATGGGGAATCTGCTCTTGATTATGACGTTATTGGTTGCTTTTCATCAATTCCTCCTGCGCAAATGGATTCATGGATTCCAGGAAAAAACTTGGCCGGCAATCATGAAATTCTATGAAAAGAACCTGCGGTATTTTCTTCAGCGCAGACGTCCCGCCTGGATCCTGTCTGGCATCGTCTCTCTCTTTATCTTCACCATGTTCTTAACCGGAATCGTAAAACCACCGGTCGTTTTCTTCCCGGATAACCAACCCAATAACATTTACGTTTACATCAAAACGCCAGAGGGTACTGATCAGAAAGTAACCGACTCCATCACTTCCCTAGTTGAAAACAGGGTAAACAATTTCCTTGGCAAGAATAATCCGGCCGTTGAATCTGTCATTTCAAATGTTGCCTTGGGAGCGGGAGACGAGGAGAGCTTTGAACGTACCGAAGCTTCAAACAAAGGAAAAGTCAGTATCAATTTTGTAGAACACAAATTCCGCCAGAATATTTCAACAAATGCCTACCTCAATGCAATCCGTAAAGCCGTAAAAGGCATAGCAGGGGCAGAGATATCGGTTGAAAAAAACAGAATGGGTCCACCAACCGGAAAACCTGTCAATATTGAGGTGAGTGGTGAAAACCTTCCAGATCTGGTTGATGATGCAAATAGGTTTAAAAGTTATATCGACTCCATTCAAATTCCCGGAATCGAAGAGCTGAAAAGCAACTTTGCTGAAAACACTCCTGAACTCCTGATTGACATTGACCGGGAACGGGCTAACCGCGAAGGGATCACTACCGGACAAATAGGATTGGAAGTCAGAACAGCGGTCTTCGGCAAGGAAGTTTCAAAATACAAAGAGGACGAAGACGAATATTCTATCCAGCTCAGGTACAGCGATGCGCAACGTAAAA
>JAUZOX010000422.1 GCA_030706265.1 Bacteroidota bacterium
CCATTGGTTTCAGGTTAGTAGACTAACACGATCGGGAGAGCGTGTCTCAGAAAAACAAAAAAAGAGACACGCTCTTTTATTTCGTAATATTTTTCATTGATAATCTATGGCTAAGCCCCTTTCAGGATGATGATTTCTTTGCGATTGCTGACAGGCCGCAGGCCTTATTAATCGTATAGCTCTTAATAATTGATTCATCATCAATGCTGACATTTCAAAACCACTTTGCCTTTAAAATTTCCTTCTTAAAATCCAATCCGAATCACCAGGAACACTTCTCCTATTCGCCATCGCTATGAAACGAGCATGTTTCAAAACACAAACACCGATGAACCGAGCATTTATGCGAGCTCTATACGACCAATTAATCAAATAATAACCGTATAAAAATTATCCATGCGAGTTCCATAAGACCTATTTATTAAAATTTTTTCTTATGAAATCTCTGACACCACAGCCCATATCCTTTTTAAGGATATTCTGAAATTTATTTCTTACTTTTCAGGAAGAAGAGTGCATAAAAATAGCCTGATTTACAGTTCTTACGAATAATAATGACTATATTTACAAGAAAAACAATTTCATATAATGAACCGATCATGTTTGGAACTTACAACCATCGGTGAATAACCTCCATGTGCGTTCCATACGTCCTATTTAAAACAAATTATCGCCGTATGAACAAGTCTTTACTCTCACTTGCATTTATGCTGCTTTCAATTCAAGTCTTTTGTCAAAAGACTGAATTTGGCATTTCATTGAACTCAGGCCTTTTCTCCTTTTCAGGTTCATCTGCCACCGGCACCTCCTTCATGTTGATGAATTCTGCCTCCGGTCATGATATGGGTTATACCAACAATCCATACGGCAGTCGCAATGGACTTTGCAGCGGGGTATCCGTACAATTGCAAAGGATCGCACGACGAAACCTCATTGCCGGTATTGATTTTGGATATGAGAACCTGAAAAGCAAAGTCATAATCAACCAAATACTACTCGGTGGCCTTAGCTCATCGAATTATTATGCAGCCAATGGACAGACTTTCTTAAATTACCAGAATCTAAATCTCTTCGGCTATTTAGGGTATCGCTGTGAAATTAAAAAGTTTTCGTTCGATATGACCGGCGGTTTTGACATAAGCCAGTGTTTAACGGCCCGGGAATCAGGAAGCGCCGATATTGCAACCGGAGATCATTACTCAACCGATGTGGACCGGAAAACAATCTCCATAGATGTCAGGCCAAGGATTCAAATTTCTGCAACTTATCATTATATCGGTCTCTACCTTGGCTATTCATACGGACTTGCAAACTACATGAATGGATTGTCGGGCGGTACGGATGACTGTTATGCCAGGGAAATCAGGTTCGGGGTGAATTATCACTTTCGTATGACCAGATGAAATGAGCATGTTTGAAAATACAGTCACTGATGAATTCTTCCACGTGACTTCAATACAACACATTCGATAAGTATGATTTACGTATGAAGATTCCGGCATTGTGAACCATAAGTGCCTCCCTTACCTTTTTTCACCTCTTGCAACACGGGGTACAAAAAGAGCGGGATAAACCAGGGCTTGTTCAGGAACCTGCTATTGCACGATTGCCTGCCTGGTTACCGGTTGTTCCTTCCCCGAATGAACGGTGTAGATCCTTTTAAACGTTTCCTTTGCAGCCTCGATTAACTCTGTGTAAGGCCTGTCGGTAACATCGACAAATCCGATATTATAGTTCTCTCCATCATTGCGCCCGGTCGAAGGCTGATCCATCCATTGAAACCAATGGGTGCCGATTATGGCCGGGTTAGCTGCCGCATTTTCCACATAATAGCGATAGGCAACGCCACGTTCATGCTGGTTCACAGTTTGAGCCAATCCGGGAGCCATACCGCGTCCGGGAACGCCAAAATGGAACTCACCGATGATCATGGGTAAACCGGTGAGTGCATAAATCCTCTTCATCAGGTTCTGATTCAAGGTATATCCGTAACTGTTAAAACTGAAGACATCGAAGCCCTTTGATGCTTTTATGATTTCGTCAGAAACGGATCCCCCAAAGCGCAGGCCCAGGTTCAGGTGATTGGGATCATATTTTTTGATGGCCGTGTTGACCGTGTTGATAAACAGGGCATAGGTGTCATAAACAAAAGCTTTCCGCCGCTCCGGAGTGTCGCCGCTTTCAAGATATTTTTTAAGTGCTGCCTGCATTGGAGTGGCCTCTCCCTTGAGAATTTCGTTAACAAGTTCAAACTCCCTGTTGGGCCATGCCGGTTCATTTCCGATAAAGTATCCAAGCAGATACGGATCGTCTTTGAGCGATGCGCATTGACGTGCTGCAGCATCTTCAACCGATTTTGTATAGCCGGGGGCGTACACATCGGGCATCCCCATCAGCCCTGTTTCGATGCCCCATCCGCGAAGGGTGGCCACATACGCCTTTCGATGGCTGCCTTCAAGGGTGACATCCGACCAGTTTGCAATGGTATTCAGCCCCCAGTTGTCCATACGCCGGATCGTAAAGTCCATCCATTTCCGGTACCACTCAGGACCAAAACGACGAAAGAGGTTCCAGGTATAAAAGGAATAGCCGGCATTGTTGCGTGCACTTCCCCTGGAATCTACCGGTTGGCTCCGGGCATAAAGTTCTTCGGTCGGAGGCAAAGCCGTAAAGATATATTCGCGTCCGCTGACACGGGAGAATTCGGCGCGGGGAGCAATGCCGGTGGCTCCGGTTGAGTAAAACAGGTATCCATCGGGATCTACAAACCACCATCTACCCTCAACTTGCTCCACCCGAAAGTATCCGGTAGCCTTTTCCTTCACCCCTAAAAAGCCTCCATATCCGGATACTTTGAAATCCCCAGCCTTTAATGTCTTATCCTCTTTGTTCCAGGCAGCCTGAAGTTCTTTTAATGAGTTTGCCTTTCCCGGCCAGTCGGCAGGTATCCATTGACCAAACTGGTCGACAAGAGGAACCGGACCCAGAATGGTATCCCGGGAATCCATCGTGAGGCTCATATTCCGGATTTCGAGTGTGGGTGACCCTATCGGTAGTTTCATGGCGACACCCAGAGAATCAATTTTATTGATGGTACCTATGGCACCCGAAAAACCGATCCAGTAACCAGGACGTGCCGTTTTCCCTATTGCTGCCAAATCCATCCCTTTGGTGTTCCTTTTCTGAAAAAAGACCAGGGGAATGGATAAGCGAATCCATGCCCCCTGAAATGGGAGTATCGACAGCCTTCGTACGCCGGTCGAGTCGTAAAGGTTGAGATCAAACCGCTGCGTGGTGGATGATTTTAATTCGAAGGTTAAAAACCCATAAGAGGACCAATTTGCAGGCAGATTGGGATTTAGATCCTTGACGGCCCATTTCTTTTCTGCTGTTTTACCTTCAAATTTTACAACTACAGGGTCTGTCGTTGCCGTGTAACCTTTTAAAAACAAAAACATCATTAAACATAGCAAGAGGTATTTCATGATTCTGCAATTTTATCC
>JAUZOX010000423.1 GCA_030706265.1 Bacteroidota bacterium
AGCGCTGCATTTGTTGCTGCAACTTTCTGTTTCCCGCTTTTACTTGTAAAGGTGTGGCTCAATCCAAAACTCCAGTTTGCATCTTCAAAGCGAAGAAGTTTTCGGTCATAATCCCATTCCAGGATATTGCTTCTTCTGTTGTTCCTGGCGTCCCATGAATAAGGATCCCAGGTGGCTGAAAAGTTGATATTGGTATTTTTTAGGATTGGTGTACTCCCTGACATCGTTACGGGTGACCAACGGAGTGAATCCGCAGCCAGATTATAATTGGTGGAGATGGTTAACTGATCAATTAGTTTTATGGTGCGCAAACCGGTTACGGTATCTTTCTTTGAAGGGACTTTCATCTCCAGGTTATTTCTGATCGAGATGTTGATGCTTCCGGCTTTGGCAGCAGAAGGTCCTCCATAAGTAGATCCCTCAAAGATGGAATATTTTTGTTTAACACCGTTTGAATCAACATAGCTTTTATAATATCCCCATTTGGGATCGCTGAAATCAGGTTTAAAGTTGTAGCTCACCGAAGGTGCAAATACGTGGCGAATAGCCCTGATGGGCCCTTTTTTAAACCGGACAATTCCATAAACTGTCGTATTGAAAGATGTACTGTATGAAAAATCGTGTGCCGCTTTGAATCCCTGGACTGTATCAATGGCTAGGTAGGCCGTATCACGGGTTTTACCTTTGACGGTGTACTTCGTCTTAAGCCATTGTTTACTGATGCTTTGCAAGTACCAATCTTCGGTTAAGTTGACAGCATTAGATACCGTAATGTATTTCAAAATCTTGAATGTGGAGGATATGGGAATTGAATGTTGAATGCCATTTCTGAGTTTTTTTAATGAGCCGGGTTTAAAAAGCAAAGAATCATAAGTGTCTAACTGATTTGTTGCAGTCATACTATACCCCAGACTGATGTCTTCGTACCAGCGTCTTTGTCCGCCTCCTTCTTCTTTCTTAAAGGGATACCATCTGTTTGCTGAAATTGCAAGGTCTGGCAATGTAACTGACATTTGTTTGGTCAGGGTATTCTGACTATGCCGTGCACTTGCCGAAATAAAGATACGATCATCAATAGAGGTCTGGAACGAAATACTGGATTGAAAGGTATTGGATAAATAATTTCCAACCGTAGTGGGATTAAATCTGTTGAACTTCGATGTTTGGATATTTACATTGGCAGAAAAGCGGTTTACCGGATTTGCCTTGGCATCTTGAGTATGCATCCAGGTTATCGAAAAGTCCTTGCTTTTAGAATAATCGGTAGATCCTTTTTCACCGGTGATATTTGTAGCGAATCGCAGATCGAAGCTTCCCTGATATTTATATCTGCGGAAATAATTAAATGAGGGATTGGCAGCCCAGCTTCCCCGTGTATAAGCTTCTCCCTTAATTTGAAAATCTAAATTATCATTGATCCCCCAATAGTAACCAAAGTCACGTAAATAAAACCCCCTGTTTGCCGATTCACCCGGAGAGGGCATCAAGATACCTGACATACGTCCGTTTTTATTTGGAAAGAAACCAAATGGAAGCGCAATGGGTAATGGTACATCCTCCAGCACCATATAGGCAGGTCCCGTTATGGTCTCCTTGTTGGGGATGACTTTCGCCTTGGTAAATCGCAACTCAAAGTGTGGATGTGGCAAATCGCAGGTAGTATAGCTCCCGTTTTTTATATTGGTTACATCATCTGCCATTTTTTTCACTTGTTTGCCGTGGATAAAGCCTTCGCCTTCTTTTGTGACAACGTCACTGATGACTCCTTTCTTCGTGTCATAGTTGTAATTCAGGGTTTTGGTTTCAAACTCCTGTTCCCCATCTTTAAAGACGGGCTCTCCGGTCATTTTCCCTGTAGAGTCCGCAACCCCCTTGGAGTAAGTAATGGATTTATTGAAGTCTATTTCAATACTGGCTGCCTTAATGGCCATCTTTTGATATTTGATGGATCCATCCTTGAATAGGAAGGCTTTTTTATCGGTGAAATCAAATGAAATGGAGTCTACGGCTTCGTATTCCACCTTGGCCTTCAGCTTTTGCTTTGAATTTGCGATCGAATCGGCCTTTAATTTAAGCTTAAGAGAATCAGCATGGGTTTTAGGGACACTGTCGGTTTTAACAACTCTCTGTGCTAACAGCGAGTTTGAAAAAGTAGTGAGTATAAGGGCAGAAAATAGAACTATTAATAGACGCATGTTGAAAAATCCTTGGCAATTATCGTAAATCACGGGAATTGGAATTGTATATTTGTACAGAAGTCCAATGGTGAAAACATTTTTTTTTGAGTACTAACACCTTTTCCCCCGGTCAATTAAATATATTCTGAAAATCAGTTTAATAGTAAACACCTGATAAACAGAAATATGAAATTCAGAGGAAAGCATTTTTTTCAAAGTTCAAAGCTAATAAAATCTACTCAGGTGAGGAAATTCGTTTCAATATTTACAATAATAATCTTAGCACTATTTTGTCAGAATCAAATGTTTGCTCAGCGAAAGAATCAGGTACGAAAAGTTGTGATTGATGCCGGCCATGGCGGTTATGATTCAGGGGCTAAAGGTAAAAACTCACGTGAGAAAGACATTACCCTTTCAATAGCTTTAAAAACGGGTAAATTGATTCAAAAGAATTGTCCGGGTGTACAGGTTATTTACACCAGAGAGTCGGATGTCTTTGTTGAACTCTATCGCAGGGCGCAAATCGCAAATGAAAATAAAGCCGATTTATTTATTTCTATCCATTGTAATGCAAATCCATCTCCTTTTCCTTATGGCACAGAGACCTATGTGATGGGATTGTATAAAAGTGAAGCAAATCTTGATGTCGCGAGAGCCGAGAATGCCTCTATTTTATTGGAGAACGACTATTCAAAACGGTATGATGGTTTTAATCCCAATTCTTCGGAAGCATATATCATCTTTAATCTTTTTCAGAATGCCTATCTGGAAAAGAGCCTGGATTTTGCTTCACGGGTCGAAAAGAGTTTTGATGCAAATACTAATATGCCTGAAAGAGGGGTAAAGCAGGCCGGATTCCTGGTGTTGTATAAAACAACAATGCCCGGTGTGCTGGTGGAAACTGGTTTTTTGAGTAACACGCACGAAGAAGCCTATTTAATGTCAGAAACCGGACAGGATCGTATCGCCTTTTCCATTTATCGCGCTTTTGATGAATATAGAAGAGCTTCCGAAGGAAGTATCCCGGAAACAACTGCAAAAGAAGATTCTTTGTTTAAGAAACATCCGGCCGTCATACGGATGGAGCAAGAAAAGGTTGAACAGGCATTAAAGGGAGATACTTTTGGATATCGCAGTAGCAAGAATCAAGAACAAGTAACAAGCGGAAAAATAGTTTCTCAAAACAAAACTTCCAAAACAGGCAGAGCCGATCAAAAATTGAAGAGAAACACAATTGACGAAAGACAATCAGAGGATTTAGTCGATGTGAGACAGAGAAAAGATAACAAGGCTTTGGGGGATGATTCAA
>JAUZOX010000424.1 GCA_030706265.1 Bacteroidota bacterium
AACAATGTTGATGGGAACTGGATCAGCGGCATTAATTTTATCGACAGTCCACGACTTGGGCCACAGGATAAGTTACCTGAAAATAAAATCAACAAGGGAACAAATAAGTTCTATTTTCTGCCATTGATTCTTGGCCTGATCGGTTTGTTGTTCCACTTTAAACGCCGTTATCAGGATGGAATCATCGTCATGTTGCTTTTTATCATGACCGGTGTAGCCATCGTTGTATATCTGAACCAATATTCGCCACAACCACGTGAACGCGACTATTCGTTTGCAGCTTCCTTTTATGCTTTTTCAATTTGGATCGGATTAGGCGTACTCATGGTTACCGAATGGTTACAAAAATTCATGGATTCCAAAAAATCTGCAATCGTTGCAACAGGACTATGCTTATTACTGGTTCCCGGTGTGATGGCTAAAGACGGATGGAATGACCATGATCGTTCGGGTCGGTATGCCGCCTTGGCGATTGCGAAGAACTTTCTGGAGTCGTGCGACAAAAATGCAATTTTGTTTACGGTTGGAGACAACGATACTTTCCCGTTATGGTATGCTCAGGAAGTAGAAGGCATTCGCCGTGATATAAGGGTCGTCAATCTGAGTTTGCTTTCGGGTGATTGGTACATCAATCAAATGCGCAAGAAAGCATATGAATCGGATCCCTTACCTATTTCACTCCGTCCTGAACAATACAGGGCATCGAACCGTGAGGTGACTTACCTTGTTGAGCAACCCAACATCCAGGGATTTCAGGATATAAAAGATATTTTTGATATCATTGATAACCATGAGACGGCATTTCAACAAGTAAACGAAGGGGAAAAATTTGACTTCATCCCCACCAAAAACTTCAGCATTAAAGCAGATACGGCATTTATCAGGAAAAACGGAATGATTCCGGCTTTTTATAGAGACAGTATTGTGCCGGCTATTAACTTTACGGTCAATCAAGATGTACTCATGAGAAGCGATTTAATCATTCTCGATATTATTGCACATAATAACTGGAAGCGCCCGGTTTATTTCTCAGCAGCAGTACCAAGCGATGCTTTGCAGGGACTTTCAGAATATACTTTGCAGGAGGGCGTTGCATACAGGCTCGTTCCCGCTCACATCAAAGGTAGCGATGGACAAACCGGAGGAGTAAACACTGCTGTCATGTATCATAATCTGATGGATAAATTCTTCTGGCGAAATCTCAATAACCCACATGTTTATCTTGATGAAACCTGCCATCGTCTGGCTACTAATTACAGGAATGCGTTCGGTCGCCTGGCATTTGGACTGGCAGAGGAAGGCCAGAATGCAAAAGCCGTCAAGGTATTGGATTATTGCATGCAGATCTTTCCTGAAAAGCAGTTGCCGTTTGACTATTTCGCGCTGCAAATGGCCTATGCATATGCTAAAGCGGGAGATATAAATAAAGCAGCGGCCATTTGGGACAGGATGATGACGCTCAGCAAGGAAAACATCGATTACTCAATGCGGACGAATGTTAAAAATGGCGAAAAGATGGATGGCGATACGCAGCAATACATGTATTATTTGCAGAAAATAATACAGGATGCCGCTAAAGCGGGGAAAACCGATACCGAAAAGAAAGCACGCACGCTTTTTGAAGATTATTACAGCCGCTTATTTTAGCAATTTAAAAGCATCATTTAATCAATTACTTTGTCCTTACTCCTTCCTGAAAATCAATTAACCTGCGGGGCTGTGGTGTCTTTTAAAACCACAGCCCTGTTTCAGATAAAATCCTAAAGTGATGATTTTTCCAAGGCCTCCTTTATTGTTAAAAACGTTGACATCCGGAATAGTGAACTGGAGTGTTCCGGTTAATGAAAAATGCATTTATATTACGTTTGATGATGGTCCCATCCCGGAAGTAACCCCATGGGTCCTGGAGACATTGTCCGCCTTCGATGCTAAAGCCACATTTTTTTGTGTCGGCGATAATGTAAACAGAAATTGGGATATCTACCGGCAAATTATTTCAGCAGGGCATCGAGTGGGAAATCACTCCTTTCACCATATCAAGGCTTGGGGTACTCCGAAAGAAGCCTATCTGAAAGATGTTGAACAGGCCCACAAACTCATTAACAGCCGGTTGTACCGTCCCCCACATGGGCAATTAACTTATCCGCTGATCCGTGCGCTACGGAAAGACTTTTCGATCGTTTTGTGGAGCGTTTTAGCCTATGACTTTGACAGATCACTAAAACCGGAGAAGTGTCTCGCTATCTTATTAAAATACACTAAACCGGGCAACATTGTGGTTTTTCATGACAGCCTGAAAGCTGAACCCCGTTTAAGATATGCACTTCCACTTTTTCTGAAGCATTTCCAGTCTGAGGGGTTTGTTTTTCGTTCTCTCCCGGAAACGCTTTAAGGCAACCAATAAACTCCCCGATATCGCTAATATTCCATAATACTAGCTTAATTTTTTGCATCTTTGCATATTCAAATCAATGGCAAATTACCTTGATGCTAAAATATTATAAAAATCATTTAATCACCACGTTGGCTATCGTGGTGATTCTTGCTTCCTGTGCGAAGATAGTCGCACCTACGGGCGGTCCAAAAGACACGACCCCTCCGGTTTTGGTACGATCAACACCTGTATTTAAGTCGACCAATTTCAAAGGCAAAGAAATCACCATCACTTTTGATGAGTTTATTCAGCCACTTAAAGATGCTAACAATCAGGTTATCTTTTCGCCGCCTCCCGAAAAGCAGCCGGAGTTGAAGTTGAAAGGCAAGTCGATTATCATCAGGTTTGGAGAAAATTTAAAGCCAAATTCCACCTACAACATCTATTTCGGTGATGCCATCCTGGATTTGAATGAAGGAAACATTAAAAAGAATTTCTATTTTACTTTTTCAACCGGCGACAAGATCGATACCCTTGAACTCAGAGGGCGTGTAAACAATGCAGCTACCGGGTTACCTTAAAAAGATGTTTTTGTAGAACTCTACACCGGAACACAAGATTCACTTCCGATAAAGGAGAGGCCTTTTTATGTCGGGAAAACAAATGCATACGGAGATTTCACCATTAAATACCTGGCCAACAAAAGCTACAAGATTATTGCCCTCAAAGATGCCAATTCAAATTTAAAATACGACCTCCCAACCGAATCAATAGCATTTGACCTGAAACCGGTAACACCTGAGGCCCCCCTCCCTGATTCCGCTGACAGTATTAAAAGGATAAATACCGGAACCTATCATCGTCTGGCTCTTTTCCAGGAGACCGATTCCGTTCAGCGAATCGAAAAGAAGTCACTCGCTGAACGAAAAAAGTTCACACTTGTATTTCGTTATGGTGTGACGTCGCTTGACATGCAACCGCTTAATTTCAAGATCGATAACTGGAATTTTAACGAATGGAACAAGAAGAGGGACTCGCTGAGTTGTTGGTTTAAAAAGCCATTGCCCGATACAATACAATTGGCCGTAAAAGCAGACAACATGAA
>JAUZOX010000425.1 GCA_030706265.1 Bacteroidota bacterium
AAATTTAGTGGCTTGATCCGGAGTTAAGATTGCTTTAATTTGAGCATCGCGTGCATCATTGATAGGTTTCATAGCGGTCATCATTGCCTGACGGTCGCCACCCTGGTTTGCGGTTCTGAGTGAATCAACCTTTTTGGAAGTTGCAATCAGAATAGTAACAACTTTTGCTGTTTGATCATCATTCAAAGATAAAGCAGTCTTAACGGCCTCAGCTTGCATTTTAGCTCTTTCTTCCGGGGTCCTTCTTTGTTGTTGATTTTGTGCACTAACAGTGCTGCCAATTAATAATAGAAGGGCGATCATTGAAACGAATAACTTTTTCATAGATGTTGGTTTTTTGTTTATTTAATGTTTAGAGAGACAAAGATGCTAAACGTTTAATTATAAATGAAATTTTAACAGTACTTTAACATCGGCTCTTTCTTCAAAAATAGGCAATTCAACCGAATATTTAAATAAGCAATCAATTTTTTTGAGCAATAATCTCAATAATAATTATTTGCAACTAAATAGTTCTGAACATAGTCTTTAACACCATCTTCCAGGCTGGTAAAGGGTTTGGAATAGCCTGCCGATATTAGTTTGGTCATATTCGCCTCGGTAAAATATTGGTATTTGTCCCTGATGTCGATAGGAGTATCAATAAATTCAATTTTTTCCGGCACATTTAAAGCTTTAAAGGTAGCCTGAGCCAAATGTAAAAAGGCACGGGCTTTCCCTGTACCCAGATTATAAAGCCCATTTTCAGGACGGTTGGTCATCATAAAATAAAGTACATCGACCACATCTTTTACGTAGACAAAGTCGCGAAGTTGCATTCCATCCTTAAAATCAGGCCGATGAGAACGGAACAGGTTCACACTGCCTTTTTCTTTTATTTGACGGAATGAATGAAAGATGACAGAGGCCATACGCCCCTTATGATATTCGTTGGGACCGTAAACGTTGAAAAATTTCATCCCGGCCCAGAAGGGTGGTTGTATAGTTTGTTTCAATGCCCACTTATCAAAATTGTTTTTTGATTCACCATATGCGTTGAGCGGTTTTAGATCTTCTACGATGGAATGGTCGTCAATGTATCCAAATTCTCCGAGGCCGTATGTTGCAGCAGATGATGCATAAACAAGGGGAATGCCATGTTTTGCACAACAATTCCAAATCGACTTGGTATAATTAAGATTCAACTTATTAAAGACGTTGACATCAAACTCGGTAGTATCGGTCCTGGCGCCAATATGGAATATAAAATCAACCTCTTTAGCATTTTTTTCAAACCAGGCAATGAATTCATCGCGGTTTATATATTTTAATTGCGTTTTATTTTCAAGGTTTTTCTTTTTGTCAGGTCGTGAAAAATCATCAACCACGATAAGCGAGGCATAACCTTCATCCTGAAGTTCACGAACTAAACAACTTCCTATAAAGCCTGCAGCACCGGTTACAGCAATCATAAAAAAATAAAAATTATAATGTTTGTCATTAAATCAAATCAAAACCAAAGGTAATATTTTATCCGTAAATTTGTAAATTGATAATATCAGGGCAGGATGATGCATAAGGTATTATTATTTAATGATTCATACGAAAATAATTTGATTAAATAGGTCGTATGGAACTCGCATGGATGATTTTTATACGATAATAATTTTATTAAATAGGTCGTATAGAGCTCGCATGGATGCTCGGTTCATCGTTGTTTGTGTTTTCAAAACATGCTCGTTTCATATGATGATATTTGGGGTATAACTCCGTTTGTGTTATCTCTGTGGCGTATGGAAAATGAAAAAACAGGAACAATGCGGATGCTTTTCCTGTCAAAAGGCTATCGGTTGAGGGCTCCCTTACTCGTTTTCGTCATGGTTATTGCCGGGCTTATTTGGGTAAGCGGAGTTATGGAACAACCAAATGAAAAACTTTGTTATATTGCATACGGTGTCGTATGGTTATTGATACTTTTCAAACGAATTATCTTTGAAACGCACACCACTTCTGGCACGGTTTTGGTCAGGATGTTTCCGGATATAAATTTTGAATCATGGGTTGAAAAATCAGGCAGAAATAATAGCGGAGTGAATTTGATAGACACTAAAAGCCTTAGGGATAATATCAGGGGATTTGTACCTTTCATTTACCCCGAACCATTGCGGGGTTTCATCCTGATCAATGAAATTAATTCCCGGGTTTGTTATGCCGGAGTAAAAGTGAAGTCGGGTAGTCAGCAATTTGCACACGGCACCCATAGAAATTTTTTATCCAATCCGTTTGGTAAACCTCATGGAATCATTCATTAATTTTGAAATTTTGCAGGTCTATCGGATAATTTCACATAAAAGCAGAACCCTATAACGTATAAGACATTGAATATTGGCCATGCATCACTCAAATAAAATAAAGCAATTAAGATTTTGTATATTCTGGGTAATTCTTTTCCTGAACATGGGAATGACGGCTTCTGCACAAAAAGTCGGATTGGTACTTAGCGGCGGGGGGGCTAAAGGTGTTGCACATATTGGCGTTATCAGGGCGTTGGAAGAAAATGGAATTCCAATTGATTTCATTACGGGAACATCCATGGGGGCCATCATCGGGGGGCTCTATGCTTCAGGTTACTCCCCCGATGAGATGGAGGAAATTGTGACCTCAAAAGAGTTTAACTATTGGGTCACTGGAGAAATGGATGCAGATTATTCCTATTACTTTAAAAAAGAAGAGCCCAATCCTTCCTGGGTAAATTTGCGTTTTAATTATGATTCGGTGCTTACGACCAATTTCATACCCACTAACCTGGTGTCACCGCACCAAATGGATTTTGCTTTTATGAAAATGTTTTCAGGACCTTCGGCCGCTTCCGGTGAAAATTTTGACAGTTTGATGGTCCCTTTCAGATGTGTTGCTTCCGATGTCGCATTAACAAAGCAAGCCATCTTAAAATCGGGGGATTTGGGAAGGTCGATAAGAGCTTCAATGACATTCCCCTTTTATTTCAGACCTATCACGATAGATGGCAAATTAATGTTTGATGGCGGAATGTATAATAATTTCCCTTCGGATGTGATGTTTAATGACTTTTTCCCGGATATGATCATTGGAAGCAAAGTTGCAGGTAACTATGGACCACCCAAGAGTAATGACATATTATCCCAAATTCAGAGTATGCTCATGGTCGAATCAAAATATAATATTCCCTGTGATAACGGTGTCTTGATTGAACCTAAGCTGAAAACTGTGAATGTAATCGATTTCAGTCATACGCGTGAATTTATTGATAGCGGCTATATTTCTACCCTCAGAAGAATCCCTGAAATCCGGAAGTTTCTTACCCGATATGTTTCAAAGGAAGAAATAGCGGAAAAACGAAAGGCATTTAAAGAAAAAATACCCCCTTTAAATATTGGGAGCGTTTATGTATCCGGCCTTAAAAAGAATCAAGCCGAGTATGTTCGCTGGTACCTTTTTCATAAGGAACCTTCGGTTCCA
>JAUZOX010000426.1 GCA_030706265.1 Bacteroidota bacterium
CAGAAATCTTATTAGACTACCCTCCTTGCAGCTCACTTCATCTCCTGAAAGATGTATTCATTGTCATACCTGCATTACCCATTGTCCGATGAGCCTTCCGGTGGAACAAATGGTCCGGAAAAATAATCTGGAGCATACTGAATGTATTTTATGCGGTACTTGCGTGGATGGATGTAAGTCAAAAGCAATAGACTTTGAATTCAAAATCCATAACAACAGATTAAAGCAAAACGGATTGCGAACAGGCGGCATCGACATTAAATGTGATGGTACCGTTTAATCATTTTGAAGGCCATTGTTTTGGATTAACTTGCTGTACCAATATCCGGAATCTTTAATAATTCGATGTTGCGTTTCAAAGTCGATATAAACCAGCCCAAACTTAGGCCGGTATCCTTCTTTCCATTCAAAATTGTCTGTCAGGCTCCAGACAAAAAAACCATTTACATTAACCCCTTCTTGTTTGGCACGAAAGACCTGTTTGATAGGCTGGTCCAAATAATTTATTCTTTTAATATCATGGACTTTGCCATTGATCACCAAGTCGGGGAATGATGCGCCACCTTCAGTTATGATGATCTCTTTAAAATTCTTATATCGACAAAACTTATAAGCATTTCATTCGAAAATAATTTGATTAACCAGGTCGTATGGAACTCGCATAACTGCATTCCTGGCCCAAGTTTAGGCGTAAGCATATTTGGTTCAAGTTTAGGCGATAGCCGTAACTTGGACCAAATATGCGATTAAGGACTTTTATATGGATTGAAAAATAGAGATTGCGGGTCAAGCCCGCAATGACGTGCGGGGTGAAGCGGTAACCCGGACTAAAATTAGACTTAGTTTGCAATTGATAAAAAGTGGAAAACATCTGCCATACAGCCAAATTTACTGCGGTAAGTGAAGCGTTAAAGTGAAAGTCCAGTTTGTTTTCACTTTTTGCCTGGCAGTGTGTAAGACCTGTATGTTGCTTTGCATCCCGATATTGGAACTCGATTTGGAAACGTGAACGGTAATAGCGTACAATTTGCTTTCCCTCTTGTGGAAGGTCGGTTGAGAAATGGAGCTTCAGCGCCACTTCCTATCCATCTTTAAGAAATAATGCCACAGCAAGTTCTTATGTCTCGTTTGAAAGCCTTGGAGTACACCGGTGCAGCGTAAATGATCAAATCATCGTTACAGACTTCTACCACAAAGATGGTTGCATCAAGATCGTTAATGTTGACCCTACCTTCAAACTTTTTAGGTCTGCCCCTCTTGCCTGTTGGGCTTCCGTAATGCTTATACATCAACATGCTATCATCTCTGTGCCAACTGATGAAGTGCATCTTCGCCTCCAGAACCTTATCGACAAATGGCTTCTTTGAAAAATAGGCATCGGCTACCATATAGTTTGAACTTTCTTTGAACGCTTTTGCATTTTCAGCGACAAGAGAAGCATAGTGTGAAAGTAGATTAAACTGTCCTGCATCGGGTTTATCAAAGCCTGGAGTTTGCCAGGCCTTCAGATGAAAAGCCGTATTGTTTTCACTATCTACTACTGTGAATCCATCGATTTCAAGTCCTAATTTAGCAGCTTTTGCAGGGCCTGACCAGAATCTACCACTCCCGTAAGTTATCTTTCCTGATTTGGGAATGTAGCTTGGATCGCAGGCTATGATACAATCATTGCTAACGATTTTTCAGTCAATTGCTTGTTGAAGGCAAAGAAATCAAATTCCTGTTCGAATTGAATTCTGTGCGTTTGTTCACAATAGGGACTAAATCGACCTAATTGGAGAAAATTAATTTTACCTTTGATATTCAAAATATGCCAAAGAACGCTTACGATGAAATCTTTTTGGGCTTTGTTGAGACCGTTAAAGATATTGATTTGTAATATACTGGTTATTTGATACTAAACTTTGTGGTTAGCCTTAGGAGTCATACTTAGAGAATTAGACGAATAACCATCTAAGATGATGATTTCTGTTGGCTTAACCTAATTTGTTTTCATTTTTCCTGAATATCAAACATTTATCTTATTTATTAACGGAGTATTGTAATAAAAATCAATCAAATTAAACAACAATGATAAAAGTAGGACTTTTTGGAATTGGGTTGGAAACTTATTGGAGCCAATTTGATGGTTTGCTGGAGAAGCTGAAAGGCTATCAGCATGAGATTAAGACAAAAATAGAAGCCTTTGGGGTCGAAGTTATAGATGCCGGAATGGTTGATAATCCTCAGAAAGCCCATACTGCTGCAACTTATATGAAATCTCAAGAGTTGGAACTCATATTTTTATACGTGTCAACTTATGCATTATCGTCGACTGTATTGCCGATCGTGCAAAAGTTGAAAGTCCCGGTTGTGATTTTAAACCTGCAGCCGGTTGCTGCTATCAATTATGAAGAATTTAATAATCTTCAGGATCGAACCAAGATGACTGGTGTATGGCTCGAATATTGTCAGGCTTGTTCAGTGCCTGAAATTGCTTGTGTTTTTAATCGTTCGGGGATTAAGTATGATTTAGTTACTGGTTTTTTAGATGATTCTCAAGCATGGCAGGAAATTAAAAATTGGACCGAAGCAGCCCGCGTGGCACAATCAATGCGAAATAATCGTCTAGGCATTTTAGGCCATTATTACGGTGGTATGTTGGATGTTTACACAGATATCACAAAACAATCCGCCTTTTTTGGAACTCATATGGAAATGCTTGAGATGTGTGAACTAAAAAAATATATAGATGAAGAAACCAAAGAAGAAATAGAAGTTAAAATAGCTGAGTTTTATAAATCTTTTGACGTTTCAAATCAATGTGAAGTTTCAGAAATTGAAAGAGCCGCCAAAACTGCCGTAGCACTTGATAAAATGATCCAAAATCACAATCTGGGTTCTATGGCCTATTATTATGAGGGTGAACCCGGAAACGAATATGAGGACATCATCACTTCGGTAATAATCGGAAATACATTGCTAACGGGTAAAAATATTCCAATTGCAGGTGAATGCGAAGTAAAAAACGCACAGGCAATGAAGATTATGGCAGAGTTTGGAGCTGGCGGATCTTTTTCTGAGTTTTACCTGGTAGATTTTAATGATGATATTATAATGCTTGGACATGATGGTCCTGCACACTTTGCAATTGCAGAAGGACGGGTCAAGTTAGTTCCATTACCTGTTTTTCACGGTAAACCAGGGAAAGGGTTGTCCATACAAATGACGGTCAAACATGGACCGGTTACACTTTTATCTGTTGTTGAAGGAATAGATGATGTGTTCTTTTTGGTTGCTCAAGCGGAGTCAGTACCAGGACCGGTACTTGATATTGGGAATACGAATAGCAGATATCGGTTTTCTATTGGAGCCCGTGAGTTTATAAACCAATGGAGTAAACATGGACCTGCACACCATTGCGCGATTGGGATTGGGCATATAGCCGATAAAATTGAAAAACTA
>JAUZOX010000427.1 GCA_030706265.1 Bacteroidota bacterium
ATAGGCTTTCACATTAAAAGCCGTCCCATAGGCTTTAATTGCAAGTTTTCCGGCCTTAACGATGAAAGGTTTCAGTGAATCTGTCTTAACATCAAAAAAGGCCTCACCAGTCAGCTTAACAATTCTGGTCTTGTTTCCAAAGTCAAGATTGTAATCCAACCGGCTTCCGGCATTGAGCCAGACCTTTGAACCGTCCGGCAGTGTGGTCGATGCCCTTGATCCAAGTGATGTTTCAAAGTTTACCGTTTTCTTGCTGGGTACATTTTTTAACTGGTCGACCCATAGTTGGTTACCGAGTGCACCAATGGCCAGTGTTATTACGATAACTGCAGCAACTTTAAGGATGTTTTTTAAGCCGATGGATTTATGTACCGGGCTTTCATCCAGGTCTTCATCCAGGTCTTTATCGCTGTTATTCGGGGATTCGGGAATGTCGTGAACGGAGTGAAGTGCGGAAACGATATCGGAAGTTTGAGAGGTGGCTAACCAGATATTCCGGATAGCATTGAAGGTAGAACGGTTATCCGTTGATTCGTTCATCCACTCTGAAAGAACCTGATTTTCAGATTGAGTGGTATTACCGGATAAATATCTGATAATTAGATCGTCAAAATTAATTGATTCATTTTCCACGTCCCGCAGTATTCGTTATTTCTTCCAAGACGTAAAAAATGATGGTTTGGTCTACAACCGTTTGGAGATATTTTTTATAAGAATTCGATCAATGCCTCTTTTAATTTATGCATTGCTCTCACCATTTGCGTTTTTGTGGTGCTCAGCGAAATATTTAACTTTTTTGAGATTTGGGGATAAGTGAGCTGTTTATAACGATTTAGTATGAATATTTCACGACATTGTTCGGGTAATTCTTCAATGGCATGATGAATTGCGCTTTCCATTTGATCGGAAAACAGTTTCTCAAAAAAAGGTTCATGGTCTTCCAGCTCAAAAATATCGAGCCGCATCTTGAGATCATCATATGAAATGATGCTCGGATTTCTTTTATTGGCCTTGCTTCTAAGGTAATCGATGCAAAGGTTATGCGTCATTTGGTAGAGGTAGGCTTTCAATGAAGAGTTGATTTCCAGTGTGCTTCTTAAATTCCAGATTTTAAGGAAAACATCCTGAACGATTTCTTTGGCAATCTCGGCATCCAAAACGATGCTTTTTGCATAAAGTGTGGCCGGATGAAAATATAATTGAATCAGATACCCGTACGATTTTTGATCGTTCGATTGGATTCCCTTCAATATTTCTTTTTCAATTTGATCCATCCTCAAATAAAAGGTCTCTTCTTTGTGCCTATCAAAAGTAAGTTATTTTATTTGATTGCAGGCAGGGTTGATTGATTAATATGAATTATAATATATTACTTTCGGGATATTAAAAAAAAAGAATTATAGATTGAACATAAAATTATAGATTCTGTTAACACAATTAAAAATTTGAAATCATAAATAGGAATCAATAATAACTTAAATCAATGAAACGCAAGTCAACCGCAGTTTGGAAAGGTGCCGGTTTAGAAGGCCAGGGCACCTTATCTTCTACAAGTGGGGTTTTAAAAAACACACCCTATTCTTTTTCCACTCGTTTTGTCAGTGAAGATGGCAAAGCAGGTACAAATCCGGAGGAACTGATCGCCGCAGCCCATGCAGGTTGCTTCACGATGGCATTAAGTTTTGGACTGAGCGAAGCGGGATATCCACCATCCGAATTGGTCACTGATGCCGTAGTGTCCATCGGAAAGGAAGATGGAGGCTTTGCAATAAAATCGGTTCATCTTGAAATTACCGGTAATGTTCCCCACATTTCTGAGGCAAAGTTTCTTGAACTTGTCAATGTGGCAAAGCAAAATTGCCCTGTTTCAAAGGCCCTGGCTGCAATAGAAATTACAGCTACCGCAAAACTAAAATAATCCGTCTCTGGAGTGGGGGATGCCCAATTTCGTTTCGTCTGTCAAAACCGAAGTAATAAAAAAGCGAAGTTGACATTGAATAATCGACTTGGATATGAGTGTTTTGACATTTTTTAACTTGTTTTATGACGGCTGGGAGCGGGTTCAAATCTCAAAGTAAATAAATAAGGTTGTAATTTTGCAGCGTCAATTTATGAGTCCATATATTGAAAAATATATGGACTCATTATTTTTTTGTTCAAGCTTACCCTTTTTAATTTGGTCAATTTAAACGCGGTTCATTTATAGACAAAAAAGATAATTTCATTGACACTCATTTTGTTAAATATTCAAAAGTTGTTTCAATAATGATGGATCTTCGACTTAATCATCCACCCTTAAAAAATGGTTTCAAATCGACCTGTCTGGTAATCTTACTCATGACGGGACTTACATTCAATACGTTTGCACAGAAGCTGAGTATTGAAAAGACCCAATTTGGGTATACGGTATCCTGTAAAGTCAATGGCGTCGAAATGATTCAGGCGCCCTCCGAAGGTTTGTGGTCAATAGCCACGGGTTGGAAGAATGACTGGTATACGACCTGGTCTCATGCAAATCCGACTTCTTATCGTGAGAGCGGCTCATGGCAAATCCTTGAAGGAAAGATGACCATGCCTCAGGGTGAATGGTTGCTTCGTGATTCATACCGGCAGGAAAATGGCAGAATACATTGTATTCGTCGTTTCGAGTACAAAGGAAAGGCTCCGTTGAAGCAAGTTGTACTTTCCGTCAGATGGCAGGTCCCGTTTAAAAACAGTCAGGTGTTCATGCCCGGCATTCTTTACTATGGTAACCCGTCGGGTGAGAAAAACAGTAAGAATAAGGTTCCGGCTTACCATGGCAACATGGGTGAGATGGCGTTATTTGAAGAAAATCGTTTTCCGATGCCTTTTGTTTGTATTGAAGGCTCCAATGAGAAACAATATTTCGGTACGGTGCTGCATTCGGTTCCTTCCAAACCTTCGGGTGCGCAAAGAGCAGATCAATGGTGGTCAATGGGGGTGGAATCAAAGCAAAATTGTGATGAACTCCAGCTCTTATCCGGTCCCACCACCTATAACGATCAGAAGAGCGTGGTAAAAGGTCTTCAGGGCGGACCCGTGAAATACACCGATACCTACATGGTCATTCAACCTGAGACGGTTATTGAAAAGGAGTTTTATATCGAAGCATATCCTACAAGCGGTCAGGGGACTGCTTTTCAACAGGCGGTACACTCATCGCTCAATATCTTTAAACCGTTTTACGCTGACGATATGCCTTCCTTTGACGATATGGTAAAGTCGAAATATCTTTATGCCCAATCGCGTTGGCTGGAAGGGGAGGGGTTTGCCGGCTATGATATGTATCCGGACAATGTTGACCAGAAAATCGTGATGGGATGGTGTGGTCAGGCTGAGGCCCTGGGTTATGCATTGCAACGGCTGACCGATAAAATTCAGGATCCATTACTGTTAACCCGGATCCAAAAATCATTGG
>JAUZOX010000428.1 GCA_030706265.1 Bacteroidota bacterium
AAGGCGAGATCGTGGAAAGGGGTACTCATGCCGACCTGCTTGCAAACAACGGTGTTTACAAGAAACTCAACGAGATGCAATCGTTGGTATAAAGTTCCGGGATTTAGGATTACTCATAATCGGGCCATATTACTTAAATAATTTCATAGCCCTTAAACGAAGGTATGGGTGTTTTCATGCCGGTTAAACCTGTTAAGGGTGAATGATATGATATTATTTTGACCAAAGTGAAGAGCCGTTTCAATTCAATAACGTTGGGATTTGGCATCAGAAAATGCGAATAAACTGTTTCAAAAAGAGGCTGTTCCGAAAGTCCGGAACAGCCTCTTGCGTAATAATGGTCAGGTTTTATTCAATAACGGCAGTGGCCGCAGATGGATTGTGCTAAAATACTTTAGTATAGGTGCTATGGTTTTGGAACCAGCCTGTATTTGACCCCTGCGGGTAAGGGTTGTGGGGTCCGTGTAGGTCCGATTACCCTGATAGTCCCGTTTTCAAATACCATCCTGTCTATGCACAGGTTCCGGTTTCCGCTGGGCTTGTCAGCAAAGGTGTGGGTGTGGTAAACGATGAACCATTCCTTGCCGTCGGGTGAAACGGTCACGGAGTTGTGTCCCGGTCCCGATACTCCAATCGACAGGTCTTTCTTCAGGATTGGATTTCCTTCATATTTGGTCCAGGGGCCCAGAGGATTTTTAGCGGTAGCAAGTCCGATCGAATAATCGGCATTATCGTAAACATTGGCTGAAAACATCAGGTAATAGGTGTTTCCGAATTTCACTACGCAGGGACCTTCGTTCCATCTCCACGCGTTGTTCGGGTTTTCCCAATTTTGCACCGGTGTGGTTGCCAGGACCGGCTCGGTGGCCATCGTTTTCAGGTCTTCGTTCAGCTCTGCTACCCAGATCTGGCTGGTATGTTTTCCGTCTACGATGTTGTATGAGCAGTCCTTTGAGAAATACATGTACACTTTCTTTCCGTCGATGAGCAAGTCAGCGTCGATGTAGGATAAATCGTCCTTTCCCATGAAAGGTTCCGACCAGTTTATAAAGGGTCCCAATGGGCTGTCGCTTACTGCAATCCGGATCTTCATCCGGTCATTGGGTATCCGGGCACTATACGTCATGTAGAACTTACCGTTGTAATATTTCACCTCGGGGGCCCAGAAGCTGTTGATTCCCCAGTTGTTACCCGGATTGTCCTTATCAAGGGCCAGTCCTTTCATTTGCCAGTCGATCAGATTATTTGATTCCCACACCTTGAATCCCTTGTTCGAAGAGGTGGCGTACATGTAATATTTCTCACCGTATTTCAGGATATAGGGATCTCCGATATTGGTGATACCTCCCAGCGGGTTGGTGTAGGTGCTGACTTTACCGTTAATCGTCTCCTTAACAGATGTCTGGCACGAAACATTAATGGCAGACGCCAGAATACAATTCAACAGAACCAGAAATATACCGGTCTTCTTCAGATATATCATCGTTGTTCTTATTTACCGGTTAGTTGGCGTATCAATTTAACTTCGTCTTCCTTGTAAGGAGTACCATCCTTGCGGAAGATATCGTGAAACCAGAGCTTGGGTTCAGATCCGTCGGGGATGGGGGTGTCCCATGCATAGATGGTATTCGTTTTTCCTGAAACCAGTCCCCAGTTGATGGCGGCCACATGTTCAGCCTTCAGCATGGGCATGATATTGGCAAAAGTACTGTTATTCCTTCTTGCCATGTATTCGGTGCACAGCAAAGGCCTGCCGTATTTACGCAGACTGTCGATAGTGCCCTTGTGGCTCTTCTCGTTCTCGTAGTTGTGGTAGGTAATCACATCCGAATGAGTGAGCTGAAACCTGTTCAGGTCGACCAGATTCTTGTTCCATACTCCCGAGGAAACAGGCTGTGAGGGATTGACTTCCCTTGCCCATTGGAATGCTTTCTGGAGCAAAGCCATCGATTTGTTGCCATAGTTGGAGTTGCCGGGCTCGTTGTACAGGTCCCAGAGCACAATCCGTTTGTCCTTGCCGAAACGGGTCAGGATGTCCTTTTCATATCTTTCGAAGAGAGCATAATGACTGTTGTCGTTTCCAAGGTCACCGGGATCTCTGACCCAACCTGAGTTGTGGACACCGGGTTTGGGATCGGGCTGTTTGCCGGCCTTGTATGTCGGATTCCAGCAGTCGTCGAAGAACACAAACAGGGTAGCGATATGATGTTTGTGGGCAATGGTCAGGTATTGGTCCATCCTGGACTTAAATCCCTTGGGATCGACTTCCCAGGCCATATGATGCAGATAGACGCGCATGATATTCATCCCGAGCGACTCGGCCCAGCCCAGTTCGCGGTCAATGGTTTTGGAATCAAAAGTATCGGCCTGCCACATCTCCAACTGATTGATGGCAGTGCTGGGAATGAAATCGCATCCGCGGAGCCATCCCCATTGCTTGTACCAAGCGTTTGCTTTTGCAGCGGTCCAACGCTCGGCGGCTTTCACGGGATGGGCCGTCCGGACATTTTGGGCATTACCCAAAGACAGATTAAAAGTAAGGATTAAGGCAAAGAGAGAGTAAAAAATTTTTTTCATACGTGATTAATTTGTGTTAAATAGGTTGTATGGAACTCGCATGTCAGATTTTTATACGGTTATTATTTTATTAATTGGTCGTATAGAGCTCGCATAAATGCTCGGTTCATCCTTGTTTGTGATTTCCAAACATGCTCGTTTCATATACTGAGGTTTAGTTTAAGTTAATTTCGTATCTATTCTTACAGCATCAATAGATTGTACAAACATACGCATTTATTTGCTTTGCGGCTCCATCCCGGTACGGTTGTCCTTTGATTGCGGTTTTTTTTATGCGGTGTAATCCAAACCAAATGAGGCGATTATTAAACCACATCGTGGCTTTTTTCAAAAAATGCTTTTTCTCTTTGAACCTAAATTGCAAAACGCTTGTTTATTTTAATAGTAAGCAATCAAAAAAACATCGTATTATGAGTAAGCATCCCGGAATCGATTATCATAGGATGGCCGCTGAGCACCACGAAAAGGCATCACAGCATCATAAAAAAGCCGCTGAATATTACGAGGCAGGTGATTATAAAAAGGCCGCTATTCATGCCGAGCTCGCAGAAGTATACCACAATTGGGCCAATGAACATCTTAAAAACAGGGTTGACGAAAAGGTGGAGTTGCCTGAACAACCCGTTCATCGTGTTCAAAGAGTAACGCAAGCCCATCGCGCAGAGCATGTGCAACGTGTAATTCATGAACATATTTGCTGATAAGCCTTAATGGAAATGTCTTAATCCAATCCTATATGGATCAAACTTTACCCCTTTATTCTTGTTGTTAATAACATCTGTTTTCTTGGTTGATAATTAATCCCTCCACGGGAGTAATTTTTTTATCTTTTTTGGTTTAGAGGTTTCACGATGGT
>JAUZOX010000429.1 GCA_030706265.1 Bacteroidota bacterium
CAGCCTCCGCCAAATTGGACAATGGCGTCTTTGAGGCTGGAGTGATTTACGCTGTATATTTCTTCGGCAGTAAGTTTTAATCCTGCCTTTTGCATATCGACATAATTGAGTCGATTGATGAGTAAGGGTAACCACATGCCTTCGTCGGCACGGACACCCGTGACGAATGTAAGGGCAATGATTAGGATGAAGAATTTTCTCATTTGATGTGTGTTTTGGGTTGTTTGTTTTTGTCTTATATATAATTGTCGCCTTTGCGCTCTCTGACGTCTTCGACAATATTGCGGATAAGCTGTTCGTCCTGCTTCCTGATGATCAGAAGCATGTTTTTATCTTCGACGATAATATAGTCTTCAAGTCCCTGTATGACGGCAAGTTTGTTCTTGGGCATGTTGACAATACAATTGCGGGTATCATAAGTCATCACACTGTTCCCTATGATGGCATTGCCGTTCATGTCCTTACTCCGCGACTCGTAGAGTGAACCCCAGGTGCCAAGGTCTGACCATCCAAAGTCGGCTGCCATGACGTATACATTGGATGCTTTTTCCATGAGCCCGTAATCGATGGATATATTCCGAACTTCAGAATAGGCCTTATGAATGAAGTCTTTTTCCTTTTCGGTAAAATAAAGTTCAGCTCCTTCGGAAAAGATGTCGTTAATGTCGGGCAACTGTTGTTTCATGGCTGTCAACAGACTGGATAGCGACCAAATGAAGATTCCCGAATTCCATAAGAAGTCTCCTGATTCGAGGAATTGCATTGCCATTTCGAGCTGAGGCTTTTCGGTGAACGTTTTGACTTTACGGATTTGCTTATAACCTGTGTCTATGATATCAGTATATTGGATGTACCCGTAACCGGTGTCGGGCCTGCTGGGTGTGATGCCGAGTGTCAACAGCCAGTTGTTTTTGGAAGCAGCATCGAGGGCTGTCAGCAAGGACTCGGTAAATTCTTCTTCACGAAGGATAATATGGTCAGCAGGAGAAACGACAATATTGGCATTGGGATTTTCGGCATTTATCTTATATGCGGCATATGCGATGCAAGGGGCGGTGTTACGGCGTGAAGGTTCGCATAGAATTTGACGATCGGTGATGCCGGGTATTTGTTCTTTGATGATATCGCTGTAAAGTTCATTGGTAACGATAAATATATTTTTGGATTGACAAACTTTACTTAAACGCCTATAGGTTTGTTGTATGAGCGTCTCACCTGTTCCCAAAACGTCGATGAATTGTTTAGGACAGTTTGTACGGCTCATAGGCCAAAAGCGCGCCCCAATACCGCCAGCCATTAAAATGCAGTAATTATTGGGATCGATTGTTGTTGATTTCATTTTAATCTTTTAGTTTTTATTTTGTTATAAGGTTGACTACCGGTTATTTTTTTTGAAAGCTCTAAATTAATATTTTTTTAAGCATCATGAATTCAACTATATCGTTAATTGTTCATGTTTATAAAAAATAGATTAACAGGCAAAGACTTCGACAACGGCTGATATAAGATAATATCGCTTGTTTTTAAGGCAAAAACATTTGTAGCGCGTTCGTTGTTTGAGTTCTTTGATAAAGACCCGCCCATCGGAGAGTCTAAACTCGGTGCCAATGGGGATTTCTTCGAGGGTGATGGAGTTTTCATGGTTTTGGTCGTACCGTCTTAATGCCCGTACAAGGGGATGTGCCCCTGAACTTGAGGCTGGGGGTTTTTTAAAGAAAGGGACTAATTCGGTTAACAAATCCTTTGGAAAGACTTTTTCATTCATGACCGGCGTGGCCAGTAGGTTGAATGTCGATTGCCATTCTTTACCGTGAGGCATCACATTGTTGCGATATTTTTTCCAGACCTCGAGATGGGCAACCTCGTGCAGAAATACGATCAGAAAGGCATAGGGATTTAATGACCCGTTTATGGATATCCGATGTCCGTACTGTTTGAAGGGCGCTCGATAATCGCCTGATTTTGATTTCCGATTTCGTGTAATGAGCAACCGTACTTTGTGTTCGTCCAGTTTATCATTCACATATGCCAACGCGGGATCCGGTATTCGACCCTTTAAGGAAACCGGTTGAGTACTCATGCAATGTAAAATGTTTTGGGTAGCGTGTTTATTACCTCACAACCACAATCTTTTACTTTTTTCTTGTTATGATGCTGGGGATGATAGCCATTGCGGTTCCCGAAAGGGAGTATCGAACATGATGAAAGAAATAGCACTGTCAGTAAAAATAACCCAAATGAAATGAGGCGTTTACGCATATTGGAGTGTGTTTATTGAGAATAGTCAAAAGTATAAAACTTATTGATCAAATTATAGAACATTTGAAAGAGGCAATTTGATTAATGATACTGCCATTTTATTGATTAATTTTACACAAATATTTTAAGCATGCAAATCCTCTATCATCTGGGTCGTTATTTTTTACTCATGAAACAGGTCTTCAAGAGACCGGAAAAGAAATCTATTTATCTGAAACAGATTTTATATGAGATAGAAAACCTGGGCATGGGTTCTATTGGAATTGTTGCATTTTTATCTGTTTTTGTAGGTGCAGTTTTAACAATCCAGATGGCTTTTAATATTGACAGTCCACTTGTACCTATATATACTATCGGTTATGCAACCCGCAAATCGATTATCCTTGAATTCTCTCCTACCATCATGAGTCTGATTCTGGCCGGCAAGGTGGGCTCGCAGATAGCCGGTGAAATAGGTACAATGCGGGTTACAGAACAGATTGATGCGCTCGAAATCATGGGTATCAATCCTGCCACATATCTTATCTTCCCAAAAATTGTTGCTGCAGTCTTCTTTTTCCCGATCCTGATCCTGATGAGTATGTTTCTGGCCATGGTGGGGGGATGGCTTTCCGGTATAGGGTCGGGTCTTATCAGTGCCTATGATTATGTATACGGCCTTCAGGCATTTTATCAGTTCTTTGATATTACCTATGCCCTGATCAAGACGGTCGTCTTTGCTTTTATCATCACTTCGGTATCCGGATATTTTGGTTTCTATACCAAGGGGGGCGCATTGGAAGTTGGTGAATCAAGTACGAGGGCCGTGGTTGTGAGTAGTGTAAGCATCATTATTTTTAATCTTATCCTCACTAATCTCTTGCTGGCATGATCGAAGCAAAAAATATATCCAAAAGTTTTGGGGAACATCTGGTTCTCGACAATGTCTCTGTTAAGTTTGAGAAGGGGAAGACAAACCTTATCATCGGACAAAGCGGTTCGGGTAAGACGGTATTGATGAAATGCCTGATCGGCCTGTACGAAGTCGATAAAGGGAAAATATATTTCGACGGACGGAATTTTTCAAAGATGTCGATGAATGAGATGAAGCATATCCGGCAGGAATTGGGGATGCTCTTTCAGGGTGGGGCATTGTTTGATTCAATGACGGTTGAAGAAAACGTGATC
>JAUZOX010000043.1 GCA_030706265.1 Bacteroidota bacterium
CCAAACAATATATCGGCTTAAAACAAAAGCTTGTTTATGGGTCGTATACGATTTCACTCGACAGCATATGGGTAAACGTTAAAGACAAGGATTATAAGGATGTTGATATCTTTGCCGGATTGACCGTAGGGCATCCTGCTATCGGCATTCGTAAAGCCGTTTGTTCCTTTGTAAAAAGAGGTGAACAATATTATAACCGGGATGCGTTTATCCCGGCCATGAATATTGCATTGCGATTTGAAATGACTTCCGACAAGCCCAGAACCATAGAACTTGGAGCTTATGAACAAAAGCCGGATTTTATCGTGCTGAAAGCAATTATATTCCCCTGGATCAATATGCTTTGGCTGGGCGCAATCATCATGCTTTCGGGTTTGGTTTTAGCGCTCTATAAACGGATTGTTTAGTTGTGAAGCCAAGTATGGTCATTTCCTATGGCTGAAAAATTGCTACCTTTGCATACTTTAAAATGTCTATGGGTGAAAGCCGTATTATAACGATTGCGCTGGTTGGTGCAGGTAGCGTAGCTACTCATTTAGGGCTGGCATTGAAAAATGCAGGCTATAAGGTGGAATATGTCCTGAACCGGGGAGCGGAACGGGGAACGGTTTTGGCTGAGAAACTTGAAGCACGGTATGTGACAGGTTTTGACCAGTTAGTCAAGCCGGACCTGATGATAATTGCAGTAAGTGATGATGCCATTCCTGTCATGGCGCGACAGCTGGGCCTTTGTACTTTTCCGGTTGTTCATACATCCGGGACCATAGCCAAAGAGGTCTTAAGTGTCACCGGTCCGGATTATGGCGTTTTTTATCCTTTACAATCATTCTCACCGGACAAAGAGGTCGACTTTTTAAAAGTACCTATTTGCATCGACGCTTCAAATACTGCTTTAATTCAAAGGCTTGAAGATGTGGCACGTTCCTTATCGCAAACGGTATGCCTGATTGATGATTCCAAACGCAAGATACTTCATCTGGCCGCCGTGTTTGCCTGTAATTTCAGTAACTATCTGTATGGAATTGCTCATGACTTGCTGGCTGAAAATGATATCCCTTTTGAGTTGCTTCTACCGTTGATTCAGGAAACGGCAATGAAGGTTCAAGTCAGGTCAGCATTTGATGCTCAAACCGGTCCGGCTAAACGGGGTGACGTGTCAACAATAAGGCAGCATCTCGATATGATTCAAAACGACCCTAAACTGCTGAAAATTTACAAAACCTTTACCGACAACATACTCAAAACCTACTCACATCAATTTTCCACTTCAGATATTCATCCTGAAGAAGAGTGATGATGAATCAGGATCTATAAAACCCGATTGAAATAAGATATATGGCTAATTACAAAGAACGTTTACACCTCATCAATACCTTTATATTTGATTACGACGGTGTTTTAACAAATGGACAGATCATCACACTTCCGACCGGAGAAGCACTTCGGGTGGCAAATGTCAAAGATGGTTATACATTGCAGCTTGCAATAAAGAAAAACTATAAAGTTGCGATCATTTCAGGAGGCACAGCCATATCGATGATCAAAAGATTCAAGACTTTAAACATTGAAGATGTTTTTTTGAGTGTTGATAATAAGATCGAAATATTTAATCAATATTTAAAAGACAATTCGCTCTTACCCGAAAATGTATTGTATATGGGGGACGATATTCCCGATTTAGCCGTTATGAAAATGGCAGGTGTGGCTGCTTGTCCTGCCGATGCCGTTGAAGAAGTGAGGCGGGTTGCCCATTATATCTCACATCAAAAAGGAGGCGAAGGGTGTGTACGTGATGTAATCGAACAGGTACTGAAAATACAGGGTAAGTGGATGAATGACGATGCATATCAATGGTAATAGATCATATTTCAATTATTTATAATGCATATTCTTTTTAAGTTATTGCCCCCAAAACAATATTTTATGGCCTGGATGAAGCTGATCAGGTTGCCGAACATCCTGATTCTGGCTGCCATCTTTATTCTGCTGCATGCCGGCATATACCTTCCTTTTTATGCTTCACTGAGTGTGGCATCTCCCATGAATGGCTGGGCCTTTGTTGTTTTTGTCCTTTCCGTCTGCATGATTGCTTCGGGTGGTAATATCATCAACGATTATTTCGATTACCAGATTGATTTAATCAACAAGCCTGATAAAATGGTCATTGATAAAATGATTCCGAAGGAAACAGCAATGTCCGGTTACATGGTATTGACATTTGCCGGAATTGCAGGTGGCTTTCTTACAGGTTTTTTAATTGGGATCTATAAGATTGGTTTTTTCTTTGGATTTGGCGCGCTCATGTTGTACTGGTACTCTGAAAAATTTAAACGTAAACTCCTGGTTGGGAATTTAATGATAGCCCTTTTGGCTTTTTTATTCATTGTCTTGCTTTGGTTGGTCGAGTTTTTTGCATTGCGCAACAGTGCAGGTTCATTTGTTGTGGCTTTTCCTTCCTCATTGAAAATAAATATGATTATGGGGATATATGCCGTCTTTGCATTTCTGACAACACTGATCAGGGAAATCATCAAAGATGCTGAAGATGTGGAAGGAGATCAAAAGAATGGTTGCAGAACCCTGCCGATTACTTTCGGCCTGCCTATCGTCCGTATGATTGTCAACAGCCTGATTGTTTCCACGATCCTTTTATTAGTGGCCTGCCAATACCTGTGCTGGAATAACAGCCTGAAAGTGTTGTCCATATTCATTGCTCCGGCAATTCAATTGCCGCTGATATTGCTTCTGATTCGTTTTAACAAAGCGGATAGTAAATCAGATTTTCATGCTGCCTCAACCTCCATGAAATGGATCATGGTCGCAGGTATCTTAGGAATTCAGCTCATTAATATCCATTTCTAATGAATCTACTACACCATAAAATCAATGATTATCATCTGATCCTTGCATCTGCTTCTCCACGGCGTATAAGCCTGCTAACAGAGCTGAATCTGACTTTCGAAAGTGTTTCGCTTGATGTCGACGAGGTTTATCCTCCCGATCTCAAAGGCCACGATGTAGCACGGTATCTTGCCCGTCTCAAGGCCGAGGCTTTTCCCGATGTTAAACTTACCGGAAAAACCATCCTGATTACGGCAGACACCATTGTTTGTCTCAATGATGAAATATTGGGCAAACCCGATAACCGTGAACATGCTATCGAAATGCTTCATCAGCTTTCGGGGCAGATGCACAAAGTAATTACCGGGGTTTGTCTCAGGTCGTCTGGAAAAGAAAGTGTATTCAGCACTGAAACGGATGTTTATTTTCGCAAGTTGAGTGACGAGGAGATCAGGTATTATGTTGATCAATACCATCCGTTCGATAAAGCAGGAGCTTATGGCATCCAGGAGTGGATAGGGTATATAGGCATTGAAAAGATTGAAGGATCGTATTTTAATGTGATGGGCTTACCGGTTCAGCAATTATATGATGAGCTGACAAGATTCATTATGAATTGTGAATGACGACAAGCCTTTGATGATATATTATGAATATCATTGGATGACAGTTGTTTAAATGGATTGTAAAACTGGAAAAGCAGTTTTAACTAATGATAATTGATAAACGCCTAGCATGCAAGTAGGCATTAAAACTCATTACAATGAAAGTTGGTAAATTGGGTCAACGTGTTTTAAATTATTTCTTTCAGGGATTGATCTTTATCGTTCCCTTGAGTGTCACCATATATGTGTTGGTGAAAACGTTCCTGTATGTGGATGGTTTGTTACGGGATTATGTTTCTCAATGGCTTGGCTTTTATACGACCGGACTTGGAATTCTGGTCATGTTGGTTGGCTTAACTATAATAGGATTTTTGGGTTCTACCATCGTCTTTAAACCGCTTCTGGTTGTTTTTGATCGTTTAGTCAGTAAGGCTCCGCTGGTTAAAATCATCTATACCTCTGTGAAGGATTTGCTTTCAGCTTTTGTCGGACAAAAGAAGAAATTCTCCGAACCGGTATTGGTGAAAGAAAGCCGGAATTCTGATATGGAGAAGATTGGTTTTATAACGGCACATGATCTTACAAAACTTGGCATTCCTGAAAGCAAGGTCGCTGTTTATCTTCCTTATTCATACAATGTATCAGGGATGCTCATAATTGTGCCGGTCGAAAACGTCAAACATCTTGATTCGAACTCAACGGATGTGATGAAATTCGTGATATCTGCAGGAGTAACTCAAATTTAACACACAGATGCCAATTAAATCTTAAATTTGTTTATAAAACGGCTATGTTCTAAACTGCTTCCCTATTGTAAGGCCTGAGCGTTTAGACCTGTTGTTGAAAAATAAATGATTGAAGAATGAAATGAGCATGTTTGGAAACAAAAACACCGATGAAAATCTTGCATGCGAGTTCCATAAGGCCTATTTATTAAAATCATTTACTTATGAAACCTGTAATATTGATAACCAACGACGATGGTATTTCAGCCAAAGGAATCCGGTATTTGATCCAATTGATGTGTCAGTTGGGTGAGGTGGTTGTCATTGCACCCGATAAACCTCAAAGCGGGATGGGGCATGCGGTCACCTTTTCAAATCCTTTAAGGTTAAACCTGATTAGTTCAGGCCCTAACTATCTGGAATATAGCTGTAACGGTACACCGGCAGACTGTGTCAAGTTGGGGCAGAAAGTTGTACTGAAACAGAAACCCGATCTAATCGTCTCCGGTATCAATCATGGTTCTAACACATCTGTCAATATTCTTTATTCCGGAACGATGGCAGCAGTCCTTGAAGGTGCCATGGAAAGTATTCCTGCTATTGGATTTTCGGTTAACGATTATTCTCCCATTGCCGATTTTGATCATACGGAAAAATACATCCTTTCGATAACGCGGAATGTGCTTCAGAATGGTTTACCTCATAATGGGTGCCTGAATGTCAATTTTCCTGCCCGACAGGCTGAGGGGATCAAGGGTGTCAAAGTAGTCCGACAAGGGCGGGCGTACTGGGATGAAACCTTTGAAGAACGCAAAGATCCCCGGCACCGTAAATATTACTGGCTTTCAGGGGAGTTCCGCAACATCGATTCAGGCACAGACAATGACGAATGGGCAATTGCAAACAACTACATTGCCATCGTCCCAATTCAACTTGATATGACAGACTACGCTGCCATCAAGAAAATAAGCGAATGGAATTTTAACGATTAAAAATTTTTATGAGAAAATTACCTGCCTTCTTTTATAACGACAGCTATAAACACGGTATATTACTGGCTTTTGTAATTCCCCTGCTATCGGCTATCCCAATCTTCCCGTTGCTCAACGGGGTAAAAGCGATGGGTTGGATAGATCCGCAGATGTCATACAGCAAATACCTGTTACTTTGTTGTATCCCTAATTTTATTGCATTCAGGCAATATGTCAAGGTATTGCAAATGGAGAAGACCAGTAAGGCAATCTTTATAGTTTCCCTGGTCGAAGTGGCGCTATTAATCATTTTGAGCAACCGGTCAATTTTTTAACCGAATGAAGTATTACATCATAGCAGGTGAAGCGTCTGGGGATCTGCATGCAGCAAACCTGATCAGGGAATTGCGCATGAATGATTCCTCTGCCAATATCAGGGCATGGGGTGGCGATCGAATGGAAAAGGCTGGTGCTGTTTTAGTAAAGCACTATAAGGATCTGGCCTTTATGGGCTTTTTGGAGGTGCTTAAAAACCTCCGGACCATCTTAAAGAACTTGAAATTCTGCAAAAGAGATATACAGGACTTTCAACCCGACGTGATAATCCTGGTCGATTACCCCGGGTTTAATCTCAGGATTGCCGAATGGGCTCACAAGCAGGGAATCAGGGTATATTATTATATTTCCCCTCAGATTTGGGCATGGAAACAATCCAGGGTAAAACAAATCAGGCGTGATGTGGACAGGATGTTTGTGATTCTGCCCTTTGAGAAGGCTTTTTACCAGCGTTTTGGCGTAGAAGTCGACTTCGTGGGGCACCCTTTGCTGGATGCCATCGATGCGGAAATTAAAGACCATCCCATTGTCGAAGGGAATTTCAAATCGCGAAACCAATTACCTGATAAGCCTCTGATAGCATTGCTTCCAGGAAGCCGGAAACAAGAGATTACAATCGTCCTGCATAAGATGTTGTCAGTAGTCCGTGACTTTCCTGATTATCAGTTTGTGATTGCCGGGGTCAATACGATGTCCGAATCTTTTTACCGGTCTATTATCGGAAACCATCCCGTGAAGCTGGTCTATGGACAAACGCATGAACTTTTGAGAAGTTCGGAAGCAGCCCTGGTTACTTCGGGGACCGCAACCCTCGAAACTGCACTATTAAACGTTCCGGAAGTTGTTTGTTATCAGGGTGGTTACATCTCGTACCTCATTGCCAGGCTGTTGATCAAAGTTAAATACATTTCGCTGGTCAATTTGATCATGGATCGGGTTGTAGTCAAAGAATTGATTCAGGATCAGTTGAATACTGATAACCTGAAATATGAACTGGATCTCATTCTGAACCATCGGGTAGTTAGAAACAGAATCGCTTCGGATTATGCCGAACTGCGGCACAAGTTGGGAGATAAGGGCGCCTCCCATAAAGCAGCGCGGATGATGCAGCAGTACCTTAAAAAATATTAACGAATTATTAACAAATCTTAAATTTTGACGTTACTCATAAAAAGGATGCAACATTTGACCACAGGATGCGTTAATAGAAATTGAAAACCTGTAGAAATGATTGGAATTACACTTGCTGCACACGCGGGGATATTGAGGATGTTGGGGGTATTTGTGATCAGTGGCCTGAAATTTATTGTTGCCCCCTTCATGTCTATCAAATTTGGTTTTACCTATTCACAAACATTGGTATATACTGCCGTGGGTGGCATTGCAGGGGTGTGGTTTTTTTACCATCTGAGCCATATTATCTTAGCCGTTTATCACCAATATTATACCCAGCGGGTTTATCCGTATCTGGTCAAAAAATCAATCTTTCATAATCACCCCATCACCTATAAAAAGAAAAAAATATTTTCACGTAAATCCAGGTTTCTGGGAACAGTGCGGTCCAGGTTTGGCTTGCCCGGCATTGTCATACTCACCCCGGTCTTGTTATCAATCCCGGTGGGGACTTTTCTGGCCATTACTTATTATTCCCACCACCGGCATGTCCTGGCTTATCTGGCGGCGTCTGTTGTCTGCTGGACAGTTATACTCACACCGATCGGCCATCTCCTTCATGCGTAGGTGAAATAAAATATCCTGAAATTATTTGCATATTTTCGGCCTTTTTTTTTGTTACATTTGTACAAAATCAAGTGCCATGAACCAACTATTCATTGAAAACTTACGCATATCAATCTCTGCAGTCAGAAGTCATATGCTGCGTTCCATGCTTACTGTTCTTATTATCGCATTTGGAATTATGGCATTGGTTGGAATACTGACATCAATCGATGCTATAAAGTATTTTTTTAATGAGAATTTTGCTGCCATGGGTGCAAATACGTTGACGATTCGAAACCGCTCAATTCAAATCCATGTAGGCGGTGATAACAGAAAACCCAAGTATTTTCCGGTAATCACCTATCAACAGGCAACCCAATTTAAAAATGAATATGATTTTCATGCTGCTGTTGCAATTTTCTATTTTGCAACCGGTAATGCCACTGTGAAGTTTAGCACTCAAAAGACCAATCCCAATGTTCGCATTTTTGCCGGTGATGAGAATTACATGAGCACTTCAGGCGATGAGGTCGACAAGGGACGAGCCTTTTCAGCAACCGAAAATTTTTATGGTTCTGCAGTTGCAGTGATAGGAGCAGGAATAAGGGATATCTTGTTTAAAAATAAGGAAAACCCGGTAGGACAGATCATTACGCTGGGAAGTGCTAAATTCCGGGTTATAGGGGTGCTCAAGAGCAAGGGATCCAGTATTGGCATCAATTCCGACAATTCCTGCATCATACCTTTGACGACAGCTCGTGAATATTTTCCCCGGGCCGATGTCTCTTACTCGATCAATGTCATGCCCTCCAGTTCACAACAGCTTGATGCTGCCATGGGAGAGGCTATGGGCAAATTCAGGATCGTACGCAAAATCAAATCTTACCAGGAGCCCGATTTCGATATTTCAAAGAGCGATGTCGTTGCTAAGCTCCTCTTTAACCAGTTACGATATTTGAGCCTTGCTGCAAAAATAATCGGGGGAATTACCCTTTTTGGTGCAGCCATTGGATTGATGAACATCATGTTGGTTTCGGTAACCGAACGAACCCAGGAAATCGGTATTCGTAAGGCGTTGGGCGCCAATAAAAAAACGGTTCGCAATCAGTTTATGATAGAAGCCGTGTTGATCGCCATTATGGGTGGTACCCTTGGAATCATTCTCGGGATCGCAATCGGGAATCTGGTCTCAAAAGCAGTGGGTAGTTCGTTTATAGTGCCGTGGGAATGGATCACGCTGGGTTATATCCTCTGTTTCCTGGTCGCAATGGCATCGGGTATCATTCCTGCAAACAAGGCCGCCCGTCTAGATCCTATCGAATCACTCAGATACGAGTAAATTAAATAAAATGGATTCTGCTAATATTGTTGATTTAAAAGAAGTCTCTGTCTTTCAGAAAAATTCGTTAGTTCTCTCGAAAGTATCCATTCAATTTAATAGTGGAGAATTTGTATATTTAATAGGGAAAACCGGGAGTGGAAAAAGCAGCTTGCTTAAAACGCTCTATGCCGAACTTCCTGTTATGGATGGACAGGCGATAGTTGCCGGTTTTAATTTGCAGAACATCAAAGGTAAAGAAATACCGTTTCTTCGACGTAAAATAGGTATCGTGTTCCAGGACTTTCAGTTACTTACCGATCGCAGTGTGGATGATAATCTGCTGTTTGTGATGAAAGCAACGGGATGGACAGAGAAGGTACACATGGAGGCCCGTCTTAATGAAGTGCTTAAACTGGTAGGCCTGTCGACCAAGGGGCATAAGATGCCCCATCAGTTATCGGGCGGTGAACAGCAACGCATTTGCATTGCCCGGGCCCTGATCAATCGTCCCAAATTAATCCTGGCCGACGAGCCAACCGGAAACCTGGATCCCGATAGTTCTGCTGGTATACTGGAGTTACTCATGGAGATAAGCCAAACCGGAAGCGCCGTGATGATGGCCACGCATAACTACAACCTGATTCAGCATTACCCCGGTCGGATTTTAAAATGTATCGATGGACGGGTGATAGAACTTAAACCCTCTGAAACGGAAATTAATCCCGCATCCTTTACCCCGGGATTTGCCAGTGACGATGTAGAAGATTTAGGTCCCCAATATCATGCTGAAGATTCGCGGCCGGATAACGACATCTGATGAGTTCTTCGGGTAAGGTGTGGATGAAGCTGTTCATCGAATTGATTCTTCGTTGACCGGAAAATATTTCCAAAGTTATAAGTGCGTCCTGATGTAATTTAAGGGAGATAGAATAGCCAGTGGATCATTACTGTAACTTATTCCTTTCTTTCAGCTCATCGTTTATCAGCCCGATCAGCCTTTCTGCATTTTGAGCGGTATCATAATGATCGTATAAGGCTTTGTAGGTGGGGCCTTCTTTTACAGAAGGATATTCCATGTCCATGAGGGTGATGACCAGCTTCTTCATTTCAGCGGCGGTGTCGGCCACGTAGCACAATGCTTCAAGTCCGGTGCCGTGTAACATCTTGTGGTTGGCAATCACGAAATTACCTTTGTATAATGCGTTTAACAGTTTTAATTTAAGTCCGGTGGCTTGAAAGGTGACCAATAGATTGATATGGGCTTTTGCAATGAGATCGTTCATGGTAGCTTCATCCGGCGAGGCCATGATATTTATATTGGGGAACCGGGCTGCAATGTGTTGCAAACGTGCTGAAGGGGAATGGCCTGCAATGATAAAAGGATAATTGACGGACTCCATGACTTTGCGAATCAGATAAATTGCAGCCCGCTCGTTTTCCGCTACTTCAAGGTCGCCCTGATACAATACGTATTTTTCGCTCACTCGTTCACAGGATGTCTGTCTGTTAGCATGAAAGCAAGGTATTGCAATTATTTTTTTTGAGGGAAATTTCTTTTGGAAATAGGCGGTATCTGCTTCCGAAACGGGCAGGATCAGGTTGGCATGTTTGATTACCTGCTGGTAAAACCGAAGTTTGAAGGCTGCATTTGTGAAATATATTTTACGAAATACATTTCGTTCTGCCAGGGCAAGATTTGCATAATACCGGTGTTCAATGTTCGTGGTCCTGATCAGCTTTAACCTTCCAAATAGTCTTTTATCATTTATATGATAGCAGGTATGGAGCCCTTCAAACAAAATGGGGTAGTCGTCTCTTACCAATTCATCCACCAGACGGTCTGACCTTCTGCTTGAAGTGATATACGGCATCAGTCCAAGGGCGGACTTTAATCCGGTTGAGCGGGAGTAATAATCAACGCGGTAACAATATTGTTCGAGATCTTCAGACCGATGACCCTTACCATAATCAAATGCATGAAGATGGATCCGGACACCCGCTTCCGACAGTGCTTTAATCTGGTAAAACACATCGATCACACCACCGTAAACCGGGGGGTACGGAATGTCGAAAGAGATGATATGTATATGCAGATCATTCATTTGCGGTCGTTCCGGTTCGGGGTTTGCTCTTCAGATTGAGGGTTATAATTAGCTTCAGCATTCCGGCTGTAGGTTTTATCAGTTCTGATGATCTGTTGAAACAATGTAAGCAGTGCCAGCTGTTCGGTTTCCCCGTTTAAGACAGCAGCAGCTTTTAAGGCATTTTCCCTGCATCTTTTCAGGAACGGTTCATCATTCAACATCCGGATTATGGAGGTTGCAATGTGTTTGGGATCATGGCTTTCGATCATCGCTCCGCAACCAAACCGGTCGATGATCTTTTTGATCTCGGGCAGGGGGGAGGCAAGCACCGGTAAACCGGCCTGAAGGTAATCAAACAGCTTATTCGGCAAGCTAAAACGATAGTTTAGATTTGTACCCTTGTCAAAAGTGATGCCTATGTCGGCAAGTAAGGTAAAGGAATACAACTGTTCAAAAGGCTGGCGGGGCATAAACCGAACCTTGTCACTGAGATTGTTTGCTTCTACGATTGATTTTAAAGCGGGTATAACATCACCCTCGCCAATGATTAATAAAAGAGCTTCTTCGATGAATCGCATTGCAAGTACGGCCTCTTCCGCGCCCCTGTTGACGTTTATACCTGCGCCCTGCAATAAGATGATTCTCTTCCCTTCGGGAAGTCCCATATCTTCACGGGTGAGCCTGTTACATGCCCCCGGCTTAGGCGCAAGGGGAATGTTACGGACCACCAATGGTTCCACTCCATATTCCCGGTTGTACAAGGCTGCAATCGAATCGTTGACGGTGACCATATATTGAATGGAAGGGATGATTTTTCGTTCAATCTTTTTCCAGATCTTTTGAACAAAGGGGCGGGTTTCAAGTTCGGGGACACCGGTGAAATACTCGTGCGCATCGTAAACCAGGGGGATTTTCTTAAGCTTTTGTACGATGCGATTGGGCAAAAGGGTGTCCAGATCATTGCTGACCAACAGGGATTCCCTGTGAATCAAAAGAAAGAGAAAGAGCCTTAAGTTAAATTCGGCATAAAACAGTGGTCCTTTTTCAAAGAGAAGGATCATCCGGTGGGTGGCGTATTCCCGCGGCGGCAATGGCGGACTGCTTTTGCGTTTTCTCCCCACTAGCAGTACCTTGTAGCCTGATTGCTTCAAGGTTAAGGCCGTACGATGGACCCGCTGGTCACTGACCAGATCATTAATAACCGATACGATGGCAAAGGGATGGCGCATGAAACAAAGATAACAAAACGCTTCAAAAATAATTCCATACCTTTGCAACATAAGCAGGATGTCATGAAATTATTGGAAAATTGCTCTTTAAAACCGTATACTACGTTTGG
>JAUZOX010000430.1 GCA_030706265.1 Bacteroidota bacterium
CACCTTTTCCTGTTCACAGGTGGTGGACCGACAGCAATTTTATTCAGCTGTAACTGCAGCAGCCATTGAAGCCGGACGTGAAGTCAAAATCCTGCATCAACTCACTCAACCCGCTGATCATCCCATAAATATATTTCATCCTGAAGGCCAGTATCTGAAAGGGCTTGTACTGATGATCTTTTAAAGGATCAATCAGCATATATTCGGTGTTTTGTAAGTTTCGGAGTGGCCTGATCAAATCTTGTGCAGAATAAACTTTTGGGTTCTGTGATATCTGCCAGGCATGGAACCAAAAAAGACTTTCAAAGTTTTCCTTATTCTTCCCACGCATCCCATTCTTTCTGGTTCCCGTCATGTTTTAACCGGTCTATGAGTCTGCGGCTTTTCTTGGTGGGACGCCCTAAACCCCGGGGACGAAATTCAGTCCTGGTTTCATTTATCATCTTCTGGCGATCAAACAACTCTTGCGGCGTCAGGTCTTCCATATATTGGAGAATAAGCTTGGCAGGTTGACGATTAGCCGGGAAGCCAAGTACTTTTACCGTCCTGATGATCGTTCCCTGGTTGATGGTGATAATATCATCCACCTTTAATTCACGGGCAGGCTTTATGCTTTGTCCTTCCATTTTTATTTTTCCGGCTTTGCAGGCTTCGGTTGCAAGGCTCCGGGTTTTATAAAAACGAACGGTCCAAAGCCATTTATCGATGCGTAGAGAATCAGGCACCAGATTATTTTTTGCGAATGTAAATTTCGAGCGGCACGCCCGTATAATTGAAATGTTCGCGAAGCTTGTTTTCCAGGAAACGTTTGTAGGAATCCCTTACATATTGAGGAAGGTTGGCAAAGAATACAAATGCAGGAAACCGCGTCGGTAACTTGGTGACATATTTAATCTTGACAAGCTTTCCCTTTTGAGCAGGCGGCGGGGTTTCAGTCAATATGGGCTGGAACCAGTCATTTAACTTTGATGTACTGATTTCCTGGTTGTAATTCTTATAAACTTCGACCGCCGTTTCGAGCGCTTTATAGATACGCTGTTTTGTAATAACGGAGGTAAAAATGATGGGGACATCATTAAACGGAGCAATTTTTTCCCTGATTTGTTTTTCGAATTCCAGGTGGGTGTTGTGATCTTTTTCGACAAGATCCCACTTGTTGACAAGAATCACGATTCCTTTACGGTTTCGTTCAGCCAGCGAGAAGATATTCAGATCCTGAGCTTCGAATCCCAGGGTGGCATCTACCATTAAAATGCAGATATCGCTTTTTTCGATGGTGCGGATAGAGCGCATCACGGAATAGAATTCGATGTTTTCCGAGACTTTGGTCTTCTTCCGGAGCCCTGCCGTGTCGACAAGGAAGAAATCGAAACCAAACGACTTATAACGTGTATAGATGGCGTCGCGGGTAGTTCCTGCGATAGAGGTGACAATGTTTCGTTCAACGCCTAAAAGGGAGTTTATAAAAGAAGATTTCCCCACATTGGGACGCCCGACCACGCAAATCTTCGGAAGATCTGTTTTCTGTTCTTCTTCCTCAGTCGTTTTATCGAAGTTTTTTACAACTTCATCGAGGAGGTCACCGGTACCTAATCCATTAACAGAGGAAATGCCATAGATCTCTCCCAGACCAAGGGCGTAAAATTCGGACATTTCATTACTCCGTAAATGAGTATCGACTTTGTTGGCAACCAGGATAACCGGTTTGGATTGCCGGCGAAGCATGTCCGCAACGTCTTCATCCATTGGCGTGATTCCTTCGGTTACGTCAACCAGAAACAATATTACATCTGACTCATCAATAGCTAGCTGAACCTGTTTTCGGATTTCCGTTTCAAATTCATCATCAGAACCTAAAAGGAAACCTCCGGTGTCGATTACAGAAAATTCATAACCTGTCCATTCGGATTTTCCGTAATGCCTGTCGCGGGTAACACCGCTGGTTGCATCGACTATCGCATCACGTTCTCCTACCAACCGGTTAAACAGTGTGGATTTGCCAACATTCGGTCTTCCAACAATTGCTAATATGTTACTCATGTAAGGTGATTTAATTCAAAAACGGAAATAATCCCAATTAATTTTGACAAATGTAAAAAAAGGAACCATTTCTGGTTCCTTGTCTTAGTAGCGGGAGCAGGATTCGAACCTACGACCTTTGGGTTATGAGCCCAACGAGCTACCACTGCTCCATCCCGCACTATATCTTTTAAATGTTTTTATGTATCTTGTTTGTGGTTGCAAAGATATAAGTAGTTTCTTTGCAAAACAAATGTTTTCAAAGAATAATTTCAAAATATGGAACACAAAGCAGGATTTGTCAATATAATTGGCAAGCCAAATGTCGGGAAATCAACACTTATGAATGCTATGGTTGGAGAAAAGCTATCCATCATCACCCCTAAGGCGCAAACCACACGTCAACGGATTTTGGGCATCGTAAACAGTGAAGATTACCAGATCGTTTTCTCTGACACCCCCGGTATTGTCAAGCCGCATTATGAATTGCACAAATCGATGATGAAGTATGTGGAAGGCGCCATTGAAGATGCGGATATCCTCCTTTTTGTGACCGAAGTTAACGAAAGAGAAATTGAAGAAGAGAATATCCGGCGAATCAAAACCGCAACGGTTCCGGTCATCATTTTGGTGAATAAAATAGACCAATGTGAACAGGACGTGGCTTTTGAGAAAATCGAAGAGATGCAGGAATTGTTCCCGGAGGCAACATGCATTCCGGTTTCCGCATTACATAAATTCAATATAGATGCAATTTTAAATAAGATTGTAGAACTGCTGCCTGAAAATCCTCCTTATTATCCCAAGGATGAACTGACCGACCGCAGCACACGTTTTTTTGTTTCAGAGATTATCCGCGAAAAGATACTGCTTTTTTACAAACAGGAAATACCCTATTCCGTTCAGGTAATCGTTGAATCGTTTATTGAAGAACCTAAACTGACCAGGATAGCAGCTACTATTCACGTTGCCCGTGATACCCAGAAGAGTATTCTGATCGGGAAGGGAGGGGCTGCCATCAAACGTCTGGGGACCGCTGCACGGAAAGATATTGAAGAGTTTATCGGACAGAAAGTCTTCTTGGAATTGTTTGTGAAAGTAACCAAAGATTGGCGTGATGATGAACGCACACTTCATCATTTTGGATATGAATAGCAATTAGGTTATTATGTGTAACTTTGAATGTTTTAAAAAAATAAAAAAGATCAAATCATGATTGATATTTCAACAATTTTGCCGGTTGACGATAATGAAGTTCAACAAGCAATCGTAGAAGTAAAAAGAGAAATTGATGCAGCAGGATATCCCGGCAGGGATCAATTAATACAGATGCTGAATTATGTAGATTTAACGACACTCGAAGGAAGCGACAATACGGACCGCATTGAACAGTTGTGCCAGAAA
>JAUZOX010000431.1 GCA_030706265.1 Bacteroidota bacterium
CGGCAATTGGATGACCTCTTCTACATATGTGTTCCACTCGCCACAGGAAGGACATTTTCCTAACCATTTGGATGCCTGTGCTCCGCAATTCTGACAGAAAAAAGTAGTCTTTGCTTTTGCCATTCAATTATATATAATCTTTCAACGAAAGTAATCATATTTTATCAAAATAGGATCAATATTATCCGTGTAATGACTGTCCTATTTTAGGTTGTGGGCAAGGGAAGGAAACGTTAGCAGTTTATTCCTTGCTTTGGCGTAAACAGATGTGTCTCCACTCGGAATCCATATGAACCGAAATCAAATTCTTTATTCTATTACGCTGTTCCGGATTTTTGCTTCTATGGCGGTAGTGGAATATCCGGGAAGGAATTCAATGGTTTCAACCTTACCACCCTTGGCCATCACTACGTTATAACCTACGATCTCGGTTGGGGTGTAGTCTGCGCCCTTAACCAGAATATCGGGTTGAACCTTGGTGATCAGCTTGTAGGGAGTCTCCTCATCAAACAAAACGACCATCGAAACAAAACTCATGGCAGCCAGAAGCATCGCTCTGGAGTTCTGATCGGTGATGGGACGGTGAGGTCCCTTTAAACGGGTAACGGAAGAGTCGGTATTTAACCCGACGATGAGCTTATCCCCTTTAGCGGCTGCCTTTGCAAGATAGTCCAGGTGGCCGAGGTGAAGAAGGTCAAAGCATCCATTGGTGAAAACGATCTTATAACCTTTAAAACGCCAGATAGCAAGAGTCTGCCTTAGCTTTGGGGAATCGAGGGTGTATATTTTGTTCTTAATGACTTCAAGCTTTTTCATAAGTATAGGTTATTAATAAATAGGCCTTATGGAACTCGCATGCCAGATTTTCATCCTTGTTTGTGATTTTCAATCATGCTCGTTTCATCCGTAAACAATTTGATTAAATTGGTCGTATGGAGCTCGCAAGTATGCTCGGTTCACATCTTTTCCTTGTTGAAAATTGGTAAAAGGACCATTGAAACAGTGCCAGCAATAATCATCATGATGGTTTGTGCCGACCAGATGAGCCAACCTGTCGCATACCCCGTAGTCTTGGGAATGTCATATACTAACAAAGTTTCGGCTACAATGGCCGGATAAATTCCTATTCCTCCCTGGACGATAATGATGCCGATGGTCCCAAACATCAGGACCGAGAGCCCGGCATCCAGGCCAAGGTCTACTGTACCGGGCAAGCTCAGGAAGACCACCCATGCCATCAGAAGATACATACACCAGATGAACAGGGAGTGGAACAAAAAGAGCAACGGGTTCTTTAATTTGGTCACCGAGACGATACCCAGCCAGAATCCCTTGATGAAGGAGATGAGCTTTTGGTAAAGTTTGGAATGAAAGATGGCCCGCCTGAAGATGAAAATAAAAGCCAGAGCAAGGATGATGAAGATCAAAAACAGCTTGGTGATCGATCCTTCGAAGTTGATGCTGGGATTGAATTTGGCTGCCAGGGGCTCATAAACATGTTGTTCGATGTAACCGTAAAGGAGTGCCCTCTGCACAAAGATATTGAGAAAGAACAGGATCACAAAGAGCACCATGTCGATTGCCCGTTCTGTGATCACGGTTCCAAACGACTTGGTAAAAGGGATCTTCTCGTAACGGGTCAGGACCCCGCACCTGCTAACTTCTCCTAATCGGGGAAGAGCCAGGTTGGCAAGGTAACCAATGAAGACGGCAAAGAAGACATTGTGTGTCTTCGGCGTATACCCAATGGGTTCGAGCAGCATTTTCCACCGGAGGGTGCGGCTGAGGTGGCTGATGACTCCAAGCACAATGGCTACAATGATCCACCAGTAGTTCGCAATTTTGAGTGAAAACAGAATATCGGTCTTTTGACCGGGAGTGAGATTGTGCAGAAAAAGCCAGATAAAAAATCCTCCTATACCCAGAAAGAATAGGATCCTCAGGGTTGTTAATACCTTATGCTTCATCTGTAAACGTTATGGTGGGTTTAATACTGTTCTGCTGCAAAGATAATTGCAATATGCGATAAATGTGAAAAGGTTACCAGATTTATTCCACCGGGGAAGATCAGGCTAATTTATTGTTGCTGTCGGGGAAGATGATGGTAGGAACAAAGTGTTTGGCTTCTTCAAAATCCAGGATCGCATATGAGGCAATGATGACAAGATCACCAGGCGCCACTCTGCGGGCTGCGGCACCGTTGAGGGTAATGACCCCTGAACCCCTTTCGCCCTTGATAATATAGGTTTCCAGGCGTTCTCCGTTGTTGATGTCCAGGACCTGAACCTTCTCGTGCTCAATCATATTGGCTGCATCCATCAAATCTTCGTCAATGGTGATGCTGCCAATGTAATTCAGGTCGGCCTGGGTCACAGTGGCCCTGTGTATTTTTGATTTTAATACTTGAATTTGCATGGTATAAAATTACGAAAATAAAACAATATTATCGATTAACCTCACGGCTCCGTCATATACGGCTACACACACAATCAGTTCGTTACCTTCCTTCCAGCCTTGTATGGGTTGCAGCGTGTTTTTATCCACAACCTCGATGTATTCCGGTTTCAGGGAAGGATAAGAAGAGATCTGATCAGTTATCCATTGCTTTAGTTGATTGGGTGTAATGTCATTCTTTGGGGTGGATTTCACTTTGAGACGTGCCTGTTGCAGCGTCTTGTAAATCATAGGTGCTATCTGCCTTTCTTCTGCAGAGAGTCTCATGTTGCGTGAACTCAATGCCAGTCCATCCTCTTCGCGGACGATCGGACATCCTACGATTTCAAGATCCAGTTTGAGTGACTTGACCATGTGACGAATGATGGCAAGCTGCTGGAAATCTTTCTCTCCAAAATAAGCCCTCTTTGGCCTCACGATGCTGAAAAGTTTATGCACGATCACGCACACTCCCTGGAAGTGTCCGGGACGGAAAGCTCCCTCCATGGGCTTGTCGAGACCGCTTAGTTCATAAACAGGCAAAGGCTCAAGAGTGTTTGGGTAGATTTCCTTTACTTCAGGAGTAAAGACCAGATCGCATCCTACCTCTTCCAATAGCTTCAGGTCGGCTTCCAGAGTACGGGGATATTTTTTGAGGTCCTCTGGATTATTGAATTGAATGGGGTTCACAAAAATGCTGCAAACCACAAAATCGTTTTCCATCCTTGCCTTGTGAAGGAGTGAAAGATGACCTTGGTGAAGGGCTCCCATTGTGGGGACCAACCCAATCGATTTACCCTGATTCCTTCTTGGAATAAGGAAATTAACAGTTTCTTCTATGGTTTTGGTGACAATCATTCCGGTTTATTTGTGTTGATACATGGAATTGGAATTCCGGTATTGCAGTTCATTTCACCACTTTCCGAAAACAGCGCGCAAAGGTACGAAATGATTTTATACCTTCTTTAAAAATGA
>JAUZOX010000432.1 GCA_030706265.1 Bacteroidota bacterium
CAGGATGAAATAAAAAGGTGCTTATCCTAAACCGGCCCCTTATGGCAGAGACGCAGATTTCGGCATCTTTACCATAAGGGGCCGATTCATGCAGTTCTGTTTTCTTAGTTTTGGAACTATGATTGTGCTTTTCTTATAGGACAGCTATTTGGCTTGTAGCGGGCTTCCAAATATACATTCTTTATGTTTGATGATGAGCGCTTTATTGTTAGATGGCTACAAGGGTCATCTCTGCAGAATGACTCCGGGCATTGAAAATGTGGACCTTTATGGGCAGACCAATGAAACCGACAAATGGTTGTGCCTGAGTTATATCCCGGGCGCACCGATATTTAATGTGAACCAGTAGTCATCAATCTTTTGGACCACTTCAATGAATCCATCAAAAGAAACCGGTTTCAATAAGTAACTGTTTGCACCGATGTCATAACTTAATGTACGGTCGCCTTCTTCTTTTGACGAAGTCAAAATGATTACCGGAATGCGCTTGAGTATTTCGGCATTTTTTATCTGTCGCAATACTTCAAATCCGTCGATGCCGGGCATTTTCAGATCCAGCAATATCAGATTCGGCATTGGGTATAGCGTTCTGTCGGCAAATTTGTCACGGCCAAACATGTAATCCAGCGCTTCTTTTCCATTCCGGGCCACATTAATCTTATTTGTAAGTTTGGCTTCCCTGAAGGCATCTAAAGTAAGCACCACATCCATATGGTTATCTTCTACCAATAATATTATTGCAACCGTATTCATATGCTGTTATTTTTTATTGCGGGAAAATGAATGATGAAGGTAGTGCCTTCGCCAACGACCGATTCTACCCTGATTGTTCCGTTGAGTATGCTTAATGCTTTTCGGACAGTGGCAAGACCTATTCCGGTTCCGGGATATTCTTCTTCGCTGTGCAGCCGATGAAAGATATTGAAAATCTTCTCCCAATACTCGGGCTCGATTCCAATGCCATTATCCGATACTTTCAGAAGGTACCCTTTGGCAGCAGGCTCGGAATGGATGCTAAACACCAGGGGGACATCCTTGCGGCGATAGGTAATGGCATTCCCGATCAAATTGGAAAAAATCTGTTGCAACAGGCTTTCATCTCCAAGGACCACAGGCAATTCCTTATCCACATTAAAACTGGCACTAATCTCATCCAGTTTTTGTTTAAAATCCGGATATATCGTGTCAATGATATCGTTGAGTGCTATCGGACGCTTTTCTATCGATTTCCGCCCAAGCCGGGAATAGTTGAGCAGGTCTTCAATGAGCTTTTCCATCCGGATGCTGGCTTCCACGATATAGTCCATGTATTGTCGTCCTTCTTCATTCAGTGCATTGCGGTGACGGCTTGCCAATATTTGCGAGAAGCCGTATATGGCTCTGAGAGGAGCACGCAGGTCATGCGAAATGGAGTAACTGAACGATTCCAATTCTTTATTGATGGATACCAATTGTACTGTTCGTTCGACGACCCGGTCCTCCAGTGTTTGATTTAGTTTTTGAATTTCTTCTGTGGCCTGCATACGTTCGGTGATATCCATCACAGTACCTATCATTTTGACCGGTTTCCCATCCTGATCGTACTCAAGTTCAGCCTGTGAATTTATCCAAAGGATTTTTCCATCGGGGCGTATAATACGGTGATCAATATTATAGGGCTTAATTTCCTTTATCGCCAATTCCAGATTTTCATTGATATATTCCAGATCAGCAGGGTGAGCAACCAAAGCCATAAACTCTGTGGTTTCAAATTTACTGCCAGGCGGCAGGCCATATAGAAGATAGGCTTCTTCCGACGGGAAAATTTCATTGGTGGCCAAATCCCATTCAAGAAACCCTAAATGAGCAATATTTTGTGCTTTCAATAACCGTCTGTTTACGATCCTGATCTCTTCCTCAATTTGTTTACGTTCGGTGATGTCGGTTACGACGCCAACCCGGGCCTCCTTTCCCATATATTTCAAATCGTGGGAAGTGGTGATAACAGAAATGGCTGTTCCATCTTTTTTGATGTGATGCCACTCGCCGGCATTTTTATGACCTTTAAACCTTTTCGCTTTTTCTATAATTGAACCTTTTTCTTCTTCAGGATATAAATCGGGCAGATACATCGACGTGACTTCTTCATCGGAATATCCGTATTGATTCTTAAATGCCTCATTAACAGCCAGCAATTTTAAAGTACCGTGCTCATAGATGAACATAGAAGCAGGATTATGCTCAAACAAATGCCGGTACTTCTCTTCGCTGATCCTCAACGACGATTCGACACGTTTACGCTCAACAAGTTCAATGTTTAATTGTTCGTTCAGGTTTTTTAATTGGATCTCGGCTAAGTCACCTTCTTTTTTTCGCAATGATATTTGGTTGAGCATCTTCCTATATTGGTTATAGAGCATTCCAATTTCATCATTTCCCTGATAGTTGAGTTTCATTGAAAAGTCTTGGTTTTCGGAAATCTCACCCGTCAAATTGGCCAACTTCAGAAGAGGGGCGGAAATAAATTTTTGTAAACGGGAGGCGATAAGAAGCACGGCTAAGAAGAGGATCATTATTACGGCCCCGCCAAACAAAAGGTTCTTTATGATTTTCTTATGAATCGGGTTTGTTGTTAATCTTAAATAGATGGCTCCACAATAACGATCATGATATTTTATCATTTGAAATACATGCAAATAACCATCTGAATAAGTGGCATCGTTATTTCTTAACCCGGGGAAAGTATAATGATCAGTTTTATTGAGACGATAAGAGGCAAATACCTTTTCCGAAACCGGATTATATAAACATGCATCCAAAACAACAGGTATCGCATCAAAGTTTGCGAGTGCTGTGGTTGCTTCTTTTTCATTACCGGAATACAAGGAATTTGCAGTAATCTGTCCTGCCATTTTTGCACTAAAGATGGCATATTTCTTCAGTTCGTCTTTTGTAGTGGTAATGTCAAAGGCGATAAGAAAAACGACGCCGGCAATGATTGCAATTAAGCTGGTCGAAATAATGATTATTAAAAGCTTGCTTTTAATGGATTGATTTTCAAAAACTCTTTTTTTCATCACTTCCCGGGTTTACAATCATCACATTTATTCATTTCAAGTATAGTGTTAAATTCATTTGTTTTTTTATTATGAATTGAATGGGATTGGGCTGAATTATTGGGAAAAGTATTGTTAAAGGAATGATCCCATAAACAGTAGGTCCCGGATTAAGGTCTCATCGCAATGCATTAAAAAACAGTTCCACTTTGTAATGCGGACGAACGGAACAATAGAATTATCCTGTAGCAGCCGTTGGCACCATCTCTTTAGTCCCGGATTTCGACGGGACGAAGATTCCCAATACCCCCTTGATTCCCAAACTCATCACGATGTTATAAAAGAATACCAGAAATGCCGAAAAGAG
>JAUZOX010000433.1 GCA_030706265.1 Bacteroidota bacterium
CTGCATAAAGTTCCACCCGTTTCCGGCTTCATTTCCCAGTGACCAGAAGATGACCGAGGGGGAGTTCTTGTCACGGATCACCATGCGCGAGATTCTCTCCAGGTGTGCCTTTTCCCACAGGGGGTTGTTTCCAAGAGAATGACCCAGGTCGTAATACATGCCATGACTTTCAATATTGGCTTCGTCGACCATATAAATACCATACTCGTCGCAGAGTTCATACCAGCGTTGGCTATGTGGATAATGAGAATTACGGACCGCATTAAAATTAGCCTGTTTCAGCAAGAGAATATCTTTTAACATCAATTCCTCCGAGATCACATGTCCCGTCGAAGGATCATGTTCATGTACGTTTACGCCCTTGAAATAAACCGGTTTGCCGTTTACCAGGACCTGACGGTCTCTCATCTCCACACTCCTGAAACCTATCTTGCGTGAAACCGATTCAAGCACCATTCCCTTTTCATCTTTTAAAACGACGTTAAGCCGGTAAAGGTTGGGAATCTCGGCCGACCATTGCTTCACATTGGGAATGACTCCTCTAAACTGCACTACACTCTTCCCGAAAGCCATCTTCAGCTCACGGGCACGGAGCGAATCACAATAAACCTGTTTTCCATCCTGATCGGTGATCTGGGCAATCACCAATGTCTTTTCCTTATTTTCCCCGGTATGATTGAAAACCTCTGCCTGCATCGAAAATAACCCATTCCGGTATTGACTGTCCAAAGGCGTCTTAATATCAAGATCGTAGAGATGAACCCTGGGCCGCGCATACATATAAAGATCACGTTCTATTCCCGCCAATCTTTGGAAGTCCTGGCATTCCAGATAGCTGCCATCACTCCACCGGATGATTTGTAAAGCGATCTGGTTAGCACCCGGCTTTATGAACGGAGTCACATCAAATTCCGCTTCCAGCTTGCTGTCCTCGGTATACCCAACAAATTTTCCGTTTATCCAAACATATCCTGCCGACTTGATGCCATCCAGATGAAGATAGATTTGCTGTCCATCCCAACTTTGGGGGACGGTAAAGGTACGCCGATATGATCCGGTATGGTTGATCTCACCCGGAATCCCGGGAGGAGTCGGATTTTTCATCGAAAACTCATAGGGCTGATTCACGTATATCGGAACGCCATAACCATTGAGCGCCCAATCAGCCGGAACCTTAAAATTAACCCACTTGCTGTCGTCATAATCAGTGCGGAAAAAATCCTGCGGACGATCCTTATACTTCTCCACCCAGTTAAACTTCCAGTCTCCATCGAGTGAAATAAAACGGGAAGAGTTTTCTTTCTTGCCAACCTTTGCTAACGTCAAAGTTTCATAAGGGAAATAGGCCGACCGCATCGGCAACCGGTTGATCTGATTGGTATCGGGATTCTCCCAATGGGGATTAAGTCGGGTCTGTGCCCGGAGCCCAAGACATAAAAAAAGAAAAACAACAACAGCTATTTTGTTCATGATCTGAATTTGGTTAATGACGACACTGCGAAAGTAATAATTTTGTACAAAGTGGCGATTTCTTTTGTATATTTTTTCTAAAGTTAATTTCCATCTTGCAGCATATCGCGATCCGTGCAAAAAAAAAGCTGCCCGGAAAAGACGCCGGACAGCTTTTGAAAATAGGATTTGTAAACAGGAATTGAAAAACGGATTTACAATACCTGAACAGGAACCAGGATTTCTTTACCCCTTTCAATTGCCCTTTCGTCTTCTGGGATCAGGCCATGATGACGTTTCGGCAATGACTTTTCAAGTCCCTTATGGATGTTTACCGGATCGATAATGGGTTTTAATTTCAGATAACCGCCCAGAACAATCATATTGAAAACTTTCATCTGCCCGCTGTTGGATGCATCCTCTGCAGCATCCACCTGATAAATATTGATATCCTTGCGGGTTGGATGATGCGTAATGCCGTTGGGATCATAGATGAGCAGTCCGCCGGGCTTTATGCTTTTCTCAAATTTATCCATTGATTGTTGGTTCAGGATAATGGCCGTATCGAATGCATTGACTACGGGCGAACTGATGCGTTCGTCACTGATGATAACCGTAACGTTTGCAGTACCTCCACGCATTTCGGGACCGTAAGAGGGCATCCAGCTGACTTCCTGATTCTGCATGACACCTGAATAGGCCAGGATTTTCCCCATCGAGAGTACACCCTGTCCGCCGAATCCGGCTATGATGATTTCTTCAGTCATATTTAAACGGTTTAAAATTCTAGAAAATGTTATTTAACCAACTTCCCGTCGTTCTTGATCACCATGTGACCATCCACCTTGATATCGCCAAGGGGGTAATAGGGAAACATGTTTGCCTCCATCCATTCATTCGCTTTCACCGGACTCATCTTCCATCCTGAATTACAGCTTGAAACGATTTCGACAAATGAGAGGCCATGGTTCAACTTCTGGTTTTCGAAGGCCTGGCGGATTGCTTTCTTGGTCCTGCGCACTGCCACTGGTGTATGTACGGCCTGCCGGGTTACAAACCGGGTCCCCGGAAGCATGGCAACCAATTCGGTGATCTTGAGCGGGAACCCTGTTTCGGCAGTGTTGCGGCCATAAGGAGAAGTTGCGGTTTTCATGCCTTCGAGGGTAGTCGGGGCCATTTGTCCACCCGTCATGCCATAGATGGCATTGTTGATGAAAATGATGGTGATGTTTTCGCCCCGGTTGCAGGCATGGATCGTTTCAGCGGTTCCAATGGCAGCCAAATCGCCATCGCCCTGATAAGTAAACACATAACGATCAGGCAGCAGACGCTTGATAGCCGTAGCCAGTGCAGGCGCCCTTCCGTGAGCGGCTTCCTGAAAGTCGATGTCCAGATAGTCATAGGCAAGCACGGAGCAACCCACAGGAGCTATCCCGATAGTGGTTTCCTGTATGCCCATTTCCTCTATCACTTCGGCTATGATGCGATGGGCGGTTCCGTGACCACATCCCGGACAGTAATGAAATTCGTTTTGAGTCAGAATCCTGCTTTTACGATAGACCAGGTTCTCTTCTTTTATTATCTCTTCTCGGGTGATACTTTCTAACATGATGACTAGCCTCCAATGATTTGTTGTTCCAGTGCATTTAAAACTTCTGACGGGGTTGGTATGATCCCTCCAAAACGGCCATAATGATCGACTTTAACACGGCATTCCACTGCCAGCTTCACATCTTCCACCATTTGACCGGCACTCATTTCCACGGCCAGCATTCCTTTGACTTTACCGGCCAGGTCATGCAGTATCCTGGAAGGGAACGGATAAAGGGTGATGGGACGCAAAAGCCCTATTTTCAAACCTTTTTCTGCCCCGAGCTTTATGGCCTTCTGGCAAATACGGGCGCTGGAGCCATATGCTACAAACAGATAGTCTGCATTTTCACAATTGATC
>JAUZOX010000434.1 GCA_030706265.1 Bacteroidota bacterium
ATCCTTGACGGCCCATTTCTTTTCTGCTGTTTTACCTTCAAATTTTACAACTACAGGGTCTGTCGTTGCCGTGTAACCTTTTAAAAACAAAAACATCATTAAACATAGCAAGAGGTATTTCATGATTCTGCAATTTTATCCGGATATATTATTTAATTTTTAATCAGAAGATGTAGCGTATTACTTTTTCTTTTTCAGAAGGATCAGGTATCCTTTTTTTGCAGGAATGGTCATCTTACTCAGGGAAAAAGAGGTTTGTTCTGTTTGAAAGTCTTTGATTTCAGGAATGAGGAGTTCAACATTGACAGGATCCATTCCCAGTTTTGTCCAGTCGATATCAATTGAAGTCACGGCATCCTTGTCTTTCCAATTGGCCACCGCCAGAATTGTTTCATCGTTGCCTTTGTAAAGAGAAGCCTTGATAGAAGCATTGCTGCAGGTGACCGGAAATTTTTTATCCCAGTATCCCGTCATGATCTTGTCCTTGAACTTGTGGTCATCCCAGAACTTCCAGATATCTGTTGGTGTATTGATGGTCCATCCGGCTCGTGTAGTAATCCCATAAACCATCCCGCGCCATGGGTTTCCTCCCCCCTGAAGCATCTGTCCCGTCAGGCCAAAGGGAATTCCCGATACTTCTATCAGCCAGTGATCTGGCAACCGGTTATAATCACGACCTTCGCCAATCCACACCAGGTCGAAATAGGGCAGCAGGTCCATATAAAGGTTCAGGCAGTTAGTGAATCCTGCCTTTTGGTTAAAGTGGTTCCAGCTGTGCAGGTCCAGCCTACCTTCGGGACGGTATAAATCGATCACTTTGCGGGCACGTTGCAGCGTAAGGCGGTCGAGGGCACAGTCGTCGATGTACACTCCGTCAATACCCATATTCTGGACCATCCAGTCCAATCCTGCGATGTAAAAGTTGTTGAGGCGACTGTCGGGAGTCGTAATCACCGAAAGATCGGTTTCTCCTTTGAATCTACCCTCTTTCACCAGGTTAGACCAGGCCGGAATATATTTTTCCTTCAGGTTATTGATCAACCATTCATTCGGACCCTTTGGATACAATACCGTACGAGATGCATTGCCAGGTCCGGGAAAGATCACCTCTCCATTTAGGCTGTTGAATGCCCAAAACTCAGGCAGGTTTTTAGTTAACTCGCGGGTCGTATAATAGAACTTCATCCGCATATTTTGCTGATGGGCATCGGCCACTAATTTTGTAAGATCTTTTACGTTCTGGTCCAGATAAGGGTAATTGATAAAGGGATAGATGTCTTCGGCATGATGAATATTGACAATATTGGCGCCCATTTTTTGGGCATCCTCAATTTTTACCGAGGTGTTGGCACCACTGCTCTGGTAATAACGATCGCCAAATTTAATTTTCCGGTCTATTAATCTAAAGGGGGTGATCAGCAATTCAAAATCATAGTTCAGTACCTCCCCTGGCCTCATCTCCCGATTTCCGGAATAAGCATTGATGACCACCTCCTTGTTTTGTTGCTTGACATCGACACCCCCCCGGCCTTCATTGCTCCAGGAGGGCGGCATCTTCAGCGGGCCAAAGGCATAATAGACATTGACCAGTGGGCGGACATAGTTTTCGGCTTTCCACTTTATCCGTAATCCCCCATTCACGGCGCCAACCCATAACATATCCTGGTTTTTGGATACATCCCATTGCCACTTCCAGCCGGGGGTGAGGTATCCGCCTTCATGGCCCAGTCCCATCATGTATTCGGCCTTATCACTGATAACCGGGATTTCAAGCCTTATGTCTTTCACCTTCTCAGAAGCCTTTGCGGTCAGCTTTAGATGATAATCGACAAAACCGTCAAACTCCATCTCTCCGGAACAGCTAAGTACAAACTCTTTCGAGGTGTTTACCACGTCCCAATCGATCCTTGATGGGGACTGGTGCGTGAAAGTGAGTTCCCCCGGAGTCAATCTGATCATCTCCCCATTCTCTTTTTCTATAATAAACCGAAAAGCATGATTGACGATGGGTTCTCCTTGTTCGACAAACGATTGGTTTGAGGGACCAAAATAACTGACGATGGAAGAGGGAAGACCGTTTTCGGCTAAGGACAGTGTTCGGCCCAAAATACTGATTCGGTTCCCTTCCACTTTTACAGGAAGGTATCCCTTGGTGATCTCTTCGTTGATGCCGGTCGTCGAATTGAGCCAGTTGAGCCTGGCCAGGCGGGAGGCTTCATTAAAGCCATGATTGGAAACCGTTTCACCCTCAACTTTCAACATTAACGGTACCACCTGTTTTTCTCCGTTGGCCATGACGGTGACGGTGCCGGTATATTCACCCTTGGAAATGCCTTCCAGATCCATACTGATCCAAAGTGCCTGGATTCGGCCTGCAGGAATGTCTATTCTCTTTGAAAAGGGATTTCCCTTGAAATCAATTCCGTCCTTGTTGAAACAGGTCATCTTTCCGGCCGGGATAGTCTTGCCGTTTTTTGCTTTCAGATCCGAAAATACGATCTGCACGTCATTAACCTCTTTTTTTAATGCCTTTACACCCAATTGGTAGATATGGTATTCGCCGGGTTGGGCCTTCATTACAAATACTTTGGGATGATTAAGTTCTTTTAAAGTTCCTTCGGGTAATGAATCATACCATTTGATCGGTTTCTCCCTGTCCCCGGGATAAACCAGGAATGACTTATGTCTTGGGACGTCGACTTTCTGGTGAGGGCCGGAGACTTTGAAATTGGCTGCAAAAGAAGCTGTATTAAAGCATATTAGAATGAATAAGCAGAATTTCAAATAGTTCATTTCAGGAGAATATTTAATTGAAAGATGTTATGACCATTTAACCGGTAAATATAGTGAGTAATGATTTGAAAACGACTATGTAAAATCCGGGTTTTGATCAAAAACAAATTCGAATGAAATAATAGGAGGCTAATTGGAAAACGGCTGAACCGTAAAGTGAGTTCAACGGAAAGAAATAAAAAGACCGGCATATTTTTGTCTCATGCCGGTCTTTCCTTAATTTCAGATCAGCTTATTTTATTTGGTACGACATGGTCGAAGCGGTAGGTCGGGTTAGGTCTTCCGGGACTCAGACAGCGCATGGTTACAATGGTTGCCTTGAGATTTGCGTTCATATACGCCTCGATGGTTTTGCGGACTATCTGTTCAAGTGTTGCAGGAGACATCTCTACCCGTGCGTTAAGAGTTAACCGGGCCTTGTCTCCTGTTCCGGCCGAACCGCGGAAATTAAGGGTATTCCCCTTGCCGGTAAGATTACCAATCAGGTAATCATCACCTGATTCCAGAATCAGTTTGACATGTCCCACAAAGGCCTTCATCCCGTCAAATTGCTTACTGAGATCTTGCATCAGCTTGTTTGCAACACTATCCCAGTCGGTCGGTCC
>JAUZOX010000435.1 GCA_030706265.1 Bacteroidota bacterium
GTCGAATAAAACAGGTGAAGCGAAATTGGATACAACGCCCTTTAGGCTGTGGACATTAAAAGCTAAATCCTTATAATCATGTTCGGCTATATTCTTATCCATTCTTTCTATCCTCTGCGGATACTCTTCGAAAAAAATATTAATGATCTCTACAACTACTTCTCGATCAAAGACTTTAAAGGTATCTAAAAACAATTGTTTGTTTATCATTTCTGTGAGAGTTGGTGATTTTTTTCAACTATAAAAATATATATTTTAGAACTCCTTGACTTTATATTTCAAAATTATTTTTAGTTAATCTGGAGATGTCTTTTGGATTTGTTCTTTTTCGCTTTTTCAATCTCCGCCTTCAAGGATTTGATTTCACATCCGGCACAATCTGCTGAGCATCCGTCACATCCGTTGACAGGATGTTTTATCTTCTTCAAAATTTTGTAAATCACGAATGCAAAAGCTGCTAAAACGATGATGATGGTGACTATGGTCTGTAAAAGCTGCGGATTCATTTCGATTTTATATTTTAAAAATATTTTGAACGGGTGGAAAAGTAAGTATGATGGTTAAATAAACAAAGTATCCATTGATGACACAGAAAAGGAGGGACCATATCCAGGCCGGAATGTGGGTTTCCTTCTTTAGATTGGCTGCATCGCCGGATGCCGTTGGATTTGCTATACTGATCTTTAACAGGATCAAACCGGAGATGAATTCATCCGTCAATAACAACGAGGCCAGAAAAACCATCCAGGCATAAAGAACCGGAAGTGAATTCAGCTCAACGATAATGCCTCCCAAAACTAAAAACACAATTAGCCAGAAAATGCCGTAAAAATTACGGACAAAGAACAATAGGCTGATCAGGGCAAACAGCATGAGAACAATGAGTGCAACGGTAATGTATTCGTCTTTTATAAGCCAAAAGACGATAAATGCCATTAATGCTGAAAATGGGTAACCGGCAAAGGATACCAGCATTCTTGGAATCTTTCCACTGACCTTAGTGACAGCAACGCCGGAAGTATCACTAAAAAGGTTGATTTTCACCACCTCGCCACTCAGAAATAAGGCCATTAACGCGTGCCCACATTCATGAATCATGGTATTGACAACCCGGAAGAACTTACCTACATAAGGAACCCGCGTCAAGATCAGCGACACGACAATCAAAAGATAAAATAATTGTTCTTGTGTTAGTTTCATCCGAAAATAATTTGATTAAATAGGTCGTATGGAACTCGCATATTAGATTTTCATACGGTTATTATTTTAATAATTGGTCGTATAGCGCTCGCATAAATGGTCAGTTCATCCTTGTTTGTGATCTTCAATTATGCTCATTTCATGATCTTTAAAAAAAGATTCCGCTCAGTTGATAAAATACAAAGGCTACCATATATGCAACTCCTGTAGTGTATAATACCGAAAACAAAGCCCATTTTGAGGCTCCTGCTTCACGACGTATACTGGCAACGACGGCAATACACGGGAAATAAATAAGGATAAACAACATGAAGCTAAATGCGACCCGGGGTGAAAAAACCTTCTGGCCGATTCGTTTTCCAGAGTGATAGGTCTGTTCCTGTATTTTCTTGATCTGCGATGTTGAGACGTTACCTGAATGCAAATCGGTTTGATAAAGGACACCCAGGGTGCCTACAACAACTTCTTTAGCCGCAATGCCCGTAATTACCGCAACACTCATTTTCCAATCAAAACCCAACGGCATCATTATGGGAGTTAAAAACTGTCCTATCCTTCCGATATATGAATTTTGCTGCCGCAGGCTCTCTTTCTCAAGATAAATCTTATTCAGCTTCACCTCTTTAATTTGTTTTTCAATTTTCAATTTAAAATTTTGGGTCTGAAAAACTTCATGAGCATATTGCGCGTTCACCAAATCGCGCTGCACATCATAATGTTTCGAACCGTCAAAATCCCGGGGAAAATATCCCAGGGCCCATACAATGATGGATGCTGCTAAGATGATGCCTCCGATTTTTTTAAGGTATTGTTCCGCTCTGTGCCACATATGTCTGGATAGCGTTCTCACAGTAGGCATACGGTAGGGGGGAAGTTCCATCACGAAAGGAATATCCGGATGTGGAAACAGCACTTTTCTGAAGAAAAGAGCAGATCCTATCGCCAGCAGAACCCCGATCATATATATTAGAAATAAAATAGTTCCCTGATAATAGGGGAAGAAAGCGCTGATGAGCAATATATAAATCGGTAAACGGGCACTGCACGACATAAAAGGCAAAATGAGCATCGTTATCAATCGATCTCGTTTGCTTTCAATTATGCGGGTCGATAAAATTGCGGGAACGTTACAACCAAATCCCATCAACAGTGGAATAAATGACTTGCCATGAAGTCCGATTTTGTGCATCGCCTTATCCATGATAAAAACGGCCCTGGCCATGTAGCCTGTGTCCTCCATCAATGAGATGAAAAGGTAGAGCAACAGGATATTGGGTAAGAAGGTGATGACACCGCCAACACCGCCGATAATACCTTGAATCAAAAGGTCCTTGAGTATTCCATCTGCCATGGATTGATTAAGTTGAACCGAAATGAAATTTATAAAAATTTGAATCCAGTTCATCGGGTAATGGCCGAGCTTAAATGTTCCCCAAAAAGTCAACCACATGAACACAATAAAGATTGGAATGCCCCAGATTTTATGGGTGATGATGATATCAATGATATCGCTCGTCCTTTTCTTAGTGACAGGGTTGGGTTTAAGGGTCTCTTTCAGCGCCCCGGCAATGAATCCGTATTTTGCATCGGTGACTAAACTTTCGGCATCCTCATTGAGTTCTTTGAAGATCCTTCGTCCCTCTACATCCCTGGTTTGTAATATCTGTTGGGCATTTGAGCACAGGTTTGCCTTGGCTTCCGCAGCCTTATCCAGTTCGAGTAATTTAATGGCCAGAAATCTTGAAGAAATAGCATTAAATAAAAACTGGTTTTCGGGCATATAGATTTTCTCCTGAATTTCGAAAATGCTGCTTTCGATTTGAGGTCCATAGTTGATGTGGATATGCCTTAAGGTCATGTCTCGATCTTCATAAACCTCAATGATTTTGTCGTATAAATCTTCAAGACCTTTTCCTTTGGAGCCCACTGTCGGGACAAAAGGAATTCCTAAAAGATGGCCAAGTTGCCTGTAGTCCAGCTTGTCGCCACTGTTTTCAAATTCATCGAACATGTTCAGGGCTCCTACAACCTTAATATCCATGTCGATCAATTGAGTGGTCAGATAAAGGTTGCGCTCTAAGTTGTTCGAATCAAGAATGTTGACCACGACATCAGGTGACTTGTCGGCAATATATTCGCGTACGAACAATTCTTCCGGTGAATAGGCAGTGA
>JAUZOX010000436.1 GCA_030706265.1 Bacteroidota bacterium
CTGCAACGTTTCTTCCGACAGGCGAAGCGCTTTTGTCTGTTCTTCCAATTCTTCATTGGTCTGGCGCAGCTCTTCCTGCTGGACCTGCAAACGCTCTTTTTGGTTTTGTGTTTCAGACAAAAGCTTATTTAACGTGCTGTTTGAAATTGCCATATTGACGGCAAGGGCAATGCTTTCATTTGCAGACTCAAGGAACAGCTTTTGAAAATCGTTTAACGGCTTTTGTGTACCCAGTTGAATAATACAAACCAAAGCACCTTCAAAAACAACCGGAAAATAGAAATAAGACGACGGCGCTATCTGTTCCGATCCCAATTCTAAAGCTGGGAGTGATTCCCTGTCTATTGAATTTATTTCATACGGAACCATGTTCTTTGCCACCTGACCGACTACTCCTTCACCAAATTTGAAACTATTGTACTTCCTATTGGGATCAAAGAATGCATAACTGCTTTGGATTTTTAAGCTATTATCTTTCAAGTCGCGTAAGTAAAACAAAGCTGGTTTTGCTTCTAAAAATTCTGCAATAAAAGCGATAATTTCATCAGATAGTTCATTCAGATCCCGCTTTCTGCTCATCCTTTCACTTAAGGTAGAAAGTCCTGTTTTTAACCAAACCTGGGTATTGATTTCCAAATCGTTCTTTCTTAAAATCTCAGTCATCTGAAACAGGGCAATGCCAAGCGTATCCATTTCACTTCGGGGAACAATGTTAGCGCTATAGTCTCCACGCGCAATCTGATTTGCCTGGTTGACTACAGATCTGAAACTTGCAATCATCTCATTCATTGATTGTCCCAGAACATCTTGTTGGCTCCTGACTGTAACATTCTTACTGAAATCTCCCCTTGAGATAGAGAGTGCAACATCAGCAATTCCCCTGACCCACTCAACCATCTGATTAAATGAATCCTTCATCTCCCCTACTTCGTTTTTGGGTGCCCGGATATTCTTGCTCACAAGCTCTCCCTTAGCAACCTGCTTGGCCCAGGATGACAATAGTTTAATGGGCTTAACTGTGTACCGTGTGATTATGACAGAGCAGATGATCACAAAAAGAATGGTAATCAGCAAAGAATCCCTGACCGTGTGGTATAACTGCCTTGTAAAAGCAAAAGTTTCAGTATGTTCAATCTCCTCAAAAACAGCCCAATGAACGCCTAAATTCGAAAGCACTTTAAGATCCCGGTAAATACCATAAACCCATACATTATTCTTGTTGGGATAATTTCCCATGATCTCATTTTGGACGGTTCTCAAAGTATCGGCAATTCTCATTCCGCCGTATATATTTTCAAGCCATTTTTTAGCCAATGCATGATTGTTGGTCTTGCGCAAAATGACCGAATCATTTTCAAACCTTGATCCTACACGCGTAACCAGATCTTCTCCCAAAATATAGGACACGCCGGTTTCACCAAGTCCAAGATCGGAACCCAAAATATTTTTAATCTGGTCAACTTTTATCTGAACGGCCATGGCACCAATCAACTTTCCATTTTCATCGTGCATGGGTATTCCCATTATCCCGCTCAGTAAATTATTGTCCGGTTGATAAAATTCAAGATCGGAAAATGTGGGTACATTTTTCTCAATGATTGTCTTGAAAGATTTTGAAAAACGGGTATGTGCGTATTTACCCTCGTATATATTGGAGCCCAAATCGTTATTCTGGTTTAGCGAGAACAAGATATTCCCTTTGTCATCCGCCATATAGATATCATAATACTTTTCAATATCCCGGATTCTGGATAATTGGGAGCGGTATTTGTTGTTCAGGTTTTTCCAGGTTGCAGAATGAACAAATCCGGTTGCAGGCAAACCCGATTGTTTCAAGTCCTTTTTCAAATCCACCAACAAATCGATATTTGTTTTTTCCCTTGATTGAATTTCCAGTGAATTTAAAATGTTTCTGAAATAGGCATCCAAATACTCGGCCCGTAGTTTTGAACTTGTTGTCAATGATTTTTGGGTAACTATGGTCAAGCCCTTGAATGAATTCAAATAATTAATATAACTAACTGTTGCCAGGGGAATGAATGAAAGCGCCAAAAACCATAAAAACAACGCCTTCCCTACACCGATATGCATGGATGACGTGATGAAATATTTTTTCCGATGACTCCTGGCAGAGGAATTTATTTCATTTTGGTCACTCATTTTTTAATCGCGTTATTATAATTATACATTTTATTAAAATCAAAACCAGCCGTAAATTTGAACGTAATGAATCATTGGGATACCACTTTTTGAATAAGCTCTATTAATTCCTTTGAGTCTACCGGTTTCGTTATATAATAATCCATACCGGCATCCAAACATTTCTCCCGGTCGCCTTTCATGGCATGAGCCGTCATTGCAATAATCGGAATTCTGTTTCCGCTTGTTTCTTCAAGCTTTCTGATTTGTCTTGTCGCATCAAAGCCATCTACTTTTGGCATTTGCACATCCATTAATATCAAATCAAAAGGTTCTGTCGAATATTTTACAACCGCTTCTTCTCCATTTTCAGCTGAAATAATCTGCCAATCATACCGTTTTAAAAGGCCTATTACAATTTTTCTATTAATAAGCTGATCTTCTGCCAACAAGATACGAACCTTATTGGCATTTTCAGTCCTGCCATTTAAAGCATCGTTATTTTTAGAAGCACTGGCAGCTTGAATATTCTGGGTAACCGTGTTGTTTAGTTTTGTAAAAAGTCTCTTAAGATCAGATTGTAACACCGGTTTATTGAAAAAAACCGGTATTCCCATTTGTTTCAGCTTCCCGATTTGAATGGCGGATAAATTGGACCCCAAAACTGCAATAGTCCCTTCATTTGTGAGAGAAAGGTTCTCTTTCAGTGTTTTCAAAGATAAATCAGGTTGCCCAACAAGCATATCACTATCGATCAAGGCCAGATCATAGACTTCACCGTCAAGCTTGTTCTGCCATCCGGATTCATGATAGGACGAAACGGTATGGCATTTTATCTCCCATCGGTTCAATATTTCATTGATCGAATCCTGAACTATTTGGTTATCGTCAACAAGTAAGACCTTAAAATCGGATTTCACCAATGACCGGTCGAGTTGATAAAAGTCCTCGTCACCCTCGGTGCGACTCAGTACCAGGTTAAAGAAAAACTCACTGCCCTCACCCTTTTTGCTTTGAACATCAATTTCTCCGCCCATCATTTCCACCAATTTTTTTGAAATAGTAAGGCCTAAACCGGTTCCACCATAGGTTCGTGACGTTGAATTTTCTTCCTGAATATACGACTGAAAAACCAAGGGTAACCTGTCTTCGTCAATGCCGATCCCCGAATCTCTGACCGAGAATTTTATCGCAACATTATTGCCCAATACGCCAACAAGTTCA
>JAUZOX010000437.1 GCA_030706265.1 Bacteroidota bacterium
GCAACCTCATGCCGAACTGAAAGGCATCATGATCAAAAACAACGGAGTCAATATTGAAACCAGCCAGGGTGCCAATGCCAAAGCCATTTTTGATGGCGTTGTTTCGGGTATCATTTCAATACCCAATTTAAACAATGTGGTCATTATCAGGCATGGTGAATTTTTATCGGTCTATTCAAATCTAAAAAATGTATCGATCGTCAAAGGAGAAAGAGTAAAGACCCTGCAGCCAATTGGCACCATTCAAACAGATCCTGTTACCAACAAAACTAAAATTCATTTTGAAATATGGAAGGGGAAAGTTCTTTTAAATCCAATCGGATGGATCGTGAAATAATGCTGTGAAGATTCCGGTTTACAATTCTTTCAACTCAGGTTTAATGACGATTCCATCGTATTTCTTTTCGATTCCACCCTTATAGCTGATCATCAAAAATACAGAACCCTCATAATTATATTTGGTCCAGTCGCCTTCTTTCCGGCCCATTACAAAAGTGCCTTCATCCTTTTTGTTGCCATTATCCCAGTAATAAACGTGTTTACCGTTTGGCAACCCATCGATAAAACCACCTTCGAAGAAAAGTTGTTTATTGTTACCTCCGGGTTTTGAAATATAATAAAACCTCCAGATGCCTTTTCTGAGTCCGGCTTTGTATACACCTTCTTCGCGGTATTCTCCGACTTCAGAAATCCATTTGCCATCTTCCAGGCCTTCGATATATTCCCCCTGTCGGATCACATTGCCAAATTCATCATACTCTACAGTGGGGCCATCCAATACCCCGTTTAAGTACGATTCGTCTCTCTTTAAGCTTCCATCCGGAAAGTACCATTTCCAGTTTCCTTCGTATTTTCCGGTTTTCGAAAATTTGCCTCTCTGTTCCACTTTCCCATCCGGGTAGTAGTAAACCCATTCCCCAACCTGTTTTCCCTTGTCATAGGCACCCACAGCCCTTAATTTTCCACCATCATAGTATTCCTTCCAGTTGCCGTCCTTGACCCCGTCTTCATTAACCACTCCTTCTCCAACGACAGCTCCGTTTTTAAAGACAAAGCCCTGAACTATTTTTCCGTTTTGATCATATTCACGCCGCACCCCTTCAGGAACATCACCCCGGTAGGTAGCGGTTGTCTTTATCTGTCCATTGGAATAATAATCGGATTTGACCACAAGTTTTGAAACTTCAACGGCCTCAGCCTCTTCAACATCGTTGACATATTTTTTAATACTCAACAAAAGCCCATTCTTGTCATACTCCTTAAAATAACCGTTCTTCAAATCGTCTTTGTATACCCCTTCCAATTTGACCACATCGTTATCATAAAAATATTTCCATTTACCTTGTTTCTTTCCGGCTTTGTCGGTCTTATTGATATATTCCCGATCGACGATGAATCCTTTTTTATATTCTGTGATCGAAATGATGGTTCCATCTTCTGCATATTCCTTTGAAGTACCAACTTCCAATCCATTTTCAAAATTGATAACCTTACAAAGTTTTCCGTCAGGATAATAATAAGTGGTAGGTCCCTGTTTTAAATCGTCCACAAAATTTTCAGTTACAAATTCCGTCTCCCTGTAACTCTTTCTAAGCCCATTCTTTTTCCCGTTTTTATAATTGATTTCCAGTGTCAGTTTACCCTTTTCATCATAAAACTTCCAGGTGCTGTCGAGTTCAAAATTTTTTCTGTTCCCCTCCGACTTCAAAATATTATTTTCATAGTAAGTCTTCCAGTAACCGTCAGGCTTACCGTCACGCATCATTCCCTCACTTGAAATATTGCCATTGGGATATTTAAACACAGTTTTTCCATTCGGAGTGACCGTATTTTGTGCTGAAACATGTAAGCACCATCCCAGCATCAGCAACAGAAGCAATAGTCTATGCATAACAGCGATTTGAAAAGGCTTTACAATAATAGTCATTTTGAAGACTGATCACAACAAAAATAGCCTAAATTAATTTTGCTTGCTTTGAAATATCAAGCATCTTCAATATCGGAATCTTTGCCATATCAATTATTTCATCGGTTAGTTTAATTTCCGGGGTCTCTTTTTCCATGCAACTCAACAGTTTTTCCATGGTATTCAATTTCATATAGGGGCAATCATTGCAAGCACATGTTTCGTTTGCAGGAACAATAATAAACTCTTTTTCCGGACAGTCCTTATGCATCTGGTGTAAGATTCCAGTTTCGGTAGCCACGATATATTTCATTCCGGGATCTTTCCTGATGAACTCGATCAAAGCTGTTGTTGAACCGATATAATCCGCCATTGCCAGAATCGGTCCCTGACATTCGGGATGCGCAATTACTTTAGCATCCGGATTCTGCAATTTTAATTCAATGACCTTGCTAACGTTCAACTGATTATGAACATGACAGCTGCCGTCCCAAAGGACCATGTTTCTCCCGGTCATATTATTTACATAATTTCCCAGGTTCTTATCCGGAGCAAAAATCAATTTTTGCTCTTTTGGAAACGACTCAACAATTTTTAAAGCATTACTCGAAGTACAAATCACATCGGACAAAGCCTTTACTTCAGCCGAACAGTTTATATAGGTAATTACTTTATGATCAGGATATTTATCTTTAAACCTTTTAAAGTCAGGAGCGGGGCACGAATCCGCCAATGAACAACCGGCCTCAAGATCAGGCAACAATACTTTTTTACCGGGATTTAAAATTTTAGCAGTTTCAGCCATGAAATGAACGCCGGCAAAAACGATAATCTCCGCATTCGTCTTAGCTGCATTCTGAGCAAGACCAAGACTGTCACCTACAAAATCTGCGATATCCTGAATTTCCGGAACCTGATAAAAGTGAGCCAAAATTACAGCATTTTTTTTCTTTTTAAGCTCAAGGATTTTATCAGCAATATTGTCATTATTCATTTTAATATCTCTTATTATTATTTTTTTATAAATTTTCTTATGATGTAGTTAGGGTGTTGATTCGGTTGATATTTTTTTTAACTTTTTTTTGGTTTTTAACTTATCAACAAATGGTAAACACCTTATTCAGTTTTTTAAATTTGTAACGATTAAAAAACCAGGTTCTTAAAAATTTATCAACATGGGGTTGATAGTGGTCAATTGTTAACAACAATTTTAAATAACCGTTGTTTTCAATGTTCGCCACTTGTTTATTTCTTTTAATAAATAAGCTCAAAGATCCCCTTTTGCCCTCTTTTGTTCATAACCCTTAAAAGTTATCACAACAGCCATAGTGTAAAAAACAGGTTATCCACAATGCGGGTGTTGATAAATTTATTTTTCTGAAAATTAACATCATGTGAATTCCAATCCTTTAAACTTCCCTTATTAAATCCTTAGTAACAAACAAGGTAAGGGGGC
>JAUZOX010000438.1 GCA_030706265.1 Bacteroidota bacterium
AAGGACCTTTATGCAAATATCACTGTAATATTGGAGGATAAATGATGATGAAAGCGCTATGGGGAATCATGCGGCGTGAATTCAGATTATTTTTTCATACCCCGATTGCAATTGCTATTTTATTTGGAGGGCCACTTTTCTTCGGCATCCTCATCGGACTGGTCTACGATCATGCAAAACCTGTAGACCTACCGATTGTGGTCGTGGATAAAGATGGGTCCCCGATGAGTGGAGACATCGTTGATGCGCTTGATGACAATCAATATATCAAGGTGTGGAAGGTAACCGGTAGTGAATTTGAGGCGCGTGAATATCTCCGGACCCAAAAAGTAGAGGGAATCGTTACCATTCCGGCGAACTTTGAATCGGATATCAATCAAAAGCGTTGCCCCGAGATACAGGTTGACCTCAATACCGTGAATATTCTGACATCCAATTATATCAATACCGGTATATTAAAAACATTGGGGGTTATCAATGCCGGCATTGAGATCAATACCATGGAAAAGACGGGTATGCCTGCTGAAATTGCCGAAAAGCAATTTCAGGCATTCTCCGTTAATACGGACCGCTTTTATAATCCTGAGTCAAACTATCTGCGGTTTTTATGGCCCGGGATTACTGGTGGCATCTTACAACAAATCTTCTTACTCGTTATTGCACTCATCTTTTCCAAGGAATTTGAAAAGAGAATATTTGGCCAGTTATTGACTTACAGCAAATCAACCAATATCATTTTGCTGGGAAAGACTTTGCCTTATATTATTGTGATGATGACGATCTGGCTTGGGATGCTTTATGTTATGTATCCTTGTTTTAAGCTTGAGATAATAGGAGGATTTGGTCCAATGCTTTTGTTCTCTTTCATCTTCGTCTTATGCCTGCTGGCTATGGGTATCATGGTGAGCCTACTGTTCCCTTCCATGTTGCTTTCTACGGAAATCCTGATGATTATTGCAACCCCAAGCTTCATTGTCAGCGGTTATACATGGCCTATAAGTCAGATGCCGGTGGTTATTCAGGCATTTGCCAACTTATTGCCGTTGACTCATTTTCTGAGTGGCTTCCGGAAAATTGCGTTCCTGGGAAATGGCTTGCGAGATGTATGGCCTGAAATGTCTATGATGTTGATAATGATAGCTGTGTATGGAGCCATCTCATGGTTTGCATTGTGGATCAGGATCAGAAAAGAGAAACGAAAATATATTCCGCAGGATGAGGTTAGTATTCAAGGAATAGCCTAAAAGCAAAGGCCCGGGAGATTATTCCGGGCCTTTTGTTTTTAAACCATTGCATATTTTTTTACATCTTCACCTGTTATCTTTCCATCACAGAGAATTGTCAGTCGCTCTACCACATTTCTCAATTCACGAACATTGCCGGTCCAGCGAATTTGTTGTAGATGATCCAATGCCTCCTGGTCAAAATACATGGGTGGTTTTCCACTGTTCTGACAAAATTGTTCCATGAAATAATCAGCCAGAATGGGGATATCATCAATCCTTTCGGAAAGTGACGGTACATGAATCGGAATTACATTCAACCGGTGGTAGAGGTCCTCGCGGAAGTTTTTGTTTTCGATTTCTACTTTCAAATTTTTATTTGTTGCAGCGATCACACGTACGTCAACCGGAATTTCTTTCTCACCACCAACCCGCATGATCTTGTTTTCCTGCAGGGCCCTTAATACCTTCGACTGAGCCGAAAGACTCATGTCTCCAATTTCATCAAGAAACAGGGTGCCGCCATTGGCTTGTTCAAAGTCGCCTTTCCGTTGCCGGATAGCCGAAGTAAATGATCCTTTTTCATGGCCGAATAAGACACTTTCAATGAGTTCTGAAGGAATTGCCGCACAGTTAACCTCAACAAAAGGATTGGCCGCCCGATTGCTTTGTTCATGAAGCCAGCGCGCAACTAATTCTTTTCCGGTTCCGTTATCCCCGGTGATCAACACGCGGGCATCCGTAGGAGCAACACGAACGATCATTTCCTTGATTTGATTGATGGCTGGGCTCTCTCCAATCATTTCGTACTGTTTGAAAACCTTTCTGCGAAGCATTTTTGCTTCGTTAACCAAAAATGATTTGTCGAGAGCGTTCCGGATCGTAATCAATAAACGATTGAGATCGAGTGGCTTTGCAATATAGTCATAAGCCCCTTTTTTGATGGCCTCAACGGCTGTTTCAATGGTTCCGTGGCCGGATATCATTACAACGGGAACATCAGAAATCTTGAGAATTTCATCCAATACCTCCATCCCGTCCATCCTTGGCATTTTAATATCGAGAAGGATTACATCGAATTGGTCATTTTTTACCAATTCAAGCGCTTCTATTCCATCAGCAGCATCGATGACACTATAGTGTTCGTATTCGAGAATTTCTTTCAGCGTACTCCGAATAGCCTTTTCGTCATCTACAACAAGAATTTTTGCCATATTAACCTTTATACTTTATCCACTTCCACAATTCCTTATAATCTACTTTCTTGCCATAAATCAAAATCCCGATCCGGTAAACCTTTGCTGCAATCCATGTTGCGGCCAGAAAACCCAAAACTAACAGGAACATCGACAAGGCAATCTGTCCCATCGGGACATGGAATGGCAAACGTACCATCATTACAATAGGCGATGTGAGTGGGATGATTGAAAGCCAGAAAGCCAATGGACCATCCGGGTTTTGAATGATGGCCTGGGCGGCGACAATGGATATGATCAGCGGAACCGTGATTGGCAGCATGAATTGCTGCGTGTCGGAATCATTGTCAACGGCGGCACCTATGGCTGCAAAGAGCGCGGCATAAAGCAGGTAGCCACCTATGAAATAGAACAGGAACATGGAGAGCTCAAGCACATAATCGATGTTGCTCAGGCTGGCCATAAATTCGTTTTGGAATTGTTTATCTGGAGACTGTGTGTCAAGACTTGCCGTTTTGCCTGCCTGCGCTGTAACTTGGTGATTTGCCAAGCTTGCCTGTTCCGTTTTGGTCAATGACGTATTATCGGGGACCACCATCTTGAAGACACCTACAATACTGGCAGTGAGAAATACCCATAACAGAAACTGAGTAAGACCCACCAAAGCGATACCTAAGATCTTGCCCATCATCAATTCAAAAGGTTTCACGGACGAGATGATGACTTCAATGATCCGATTGGTTTTCTCTTCGATAACCCCTTTCATTACCTGTACCCCATAGATAAAGATGAACATATAAATGATCAACGAGGTGAAATATCCCAGTCCCATTGCCAGTTCGGTGGAACTCTTTTCCTCTTTGCCACTTTGATTGATATTGATGGTCGTTATCGATACATTGGCCTTTGCCGCCTTTATTTTTTCTTCACTGAT
>JAUZOX010000439.1 GCA_030706265.1 Bacteroidota bacterium
GATCCCAGTATTTCCGGTTTCATGATCAAGGGCCTTAGCTCAACCGTTTGTTTGATGGTAGTGCCCGGTATAATGTTGAAGTAAGTCGCCCGGGCTAAGACGTTGCCATTGTTCATGCGGTTTCCTGTAATCATTCTGTAATACCCCGGAAGGAGGTTGAGTGTTGCAGGTAATGATTTCATCTCGTCACTGTATTCAAAATCAAGGGTAACAAATTTGCCATCTTGTAATCTTGCAAGTGTGAAATGGGTATAATATTCCGGTTTAATCGTGTTAGCAGGGGCGCTTTCGAGTTGCAGTTTTCCTCTGAGTGTGACATGGGGACCTGTTTCCTTGAAAACTACATCCACCCAGTTTCCGTTCTTTAGATATTGCGGGATTCCGGTCGATGCTTCAACGCGCGATGCCAGTCCAAAGGTACGGCAAACTGCGACATAGAAGATATTACAGCTTTTCAGGTCGGCTTGTCTCAGGTTATACACCCCGATAGGGGTAATGGGAACATCGTAATAATTTTCAGACTCTTTGATTTTGATATGCTGCAGAATCCAGGTTTTGATTGTTAAAGGATCAATGGTACCCATTCCTTTAAACTCGCTGGCCATATTGACTTTTAGAAAACTACGCCAGGGAGTCAGAATTTCGTTAGCCACTCTTGGCGATAAGATGAAACTGATAAATTGTTGATAGTTAGGTGATGCCTGTGATTTTGGATGCGTTACATTCAATATGTGATCAAGGAAAATGGCGGCAGGGGTATCACGAAGATCTTTTTCAGAAATAGTGCTGAGCAGGGGCAGGGTCAATGAACTATTTTCCGACGTGCTACCTTGACGCAGATATTCGCTTATCTCACGATAGTTGCCATAGCATTTACCCATGATCAGCTTAATGTCATCGGAATTCAGATTAAGAGAGCGGGCCAGCTGTTCAGCTTGATCAGGTTTCATAAATGTGTTCATGTAAGCGGTTCGGATAGAATCTTCCTGCTTAAAACGGAATGCATTGATTTCTTTGTTTTTGGAGTCAACATCTGCAACCGGTCTTTCGATAGGAACCAGCAGGTCAAAGTCTTCTGTATATTCCTTTTTACCTGTTTGTTTAAGTTTGAGTGTAAGCGTATCCGTCTTTTCTACCGTGACTTTTCGATAATCATATTTTTTCCCGTCGGTAGCCCAACAAAGCAAATCACCATATCCGGTTGTTAAAGAGGCAATTCCCTCTGGGGTGGTCATCTTCGAGGCAATTGAATAAAACTCGGCATAATTGTAAAGTCCAAAGTCGACGCGCGCATTCTTAACCGGTTTATTATTTGAATCCAGGACCCTTACAAAGAGTTGTTTTACCGGAGCATAATTTGAAAGGATATTGATTTTACTATACCAGGGTTCTTTTTGATTCACTTCTTCCTTACCACGATAATCACCAAAAACATTGGTATGAACCATCATGGCACGTTTGGAAGGACCGGCAAACCACCCCATGTTCAGGTCGGCTTCTGGTTCGCATGCGCCCATGAAATACCATTTGCCATCGATCCAGACCTCTACCCAGGCATGGTTGTCATCACAGTGGGCCCAGCGGGGAGTATAACACTGGCGCGCAGGGATGCCGACGGATCGAAGTGCCGTAACGGTAAAGGTTGATTCTTCTCCACAGCGGCCAAAAGAGGTTCTCACGGTTGACAGAGGAGCCGATGTTCTTTCGTCGGAACCCCGGTAGGTCACTTTCTCATGGCACCAATGGTTGACTTCGAGTGCGGCATCTTTCATGGTCATATTGATAACCCTGTTTCTGAGCTCATTGAAAAATAAGGTACGGGCCGAATCAAGATTTTCGTTGTTGACACGATAGGGAAGGACAAAGTGACGAAAGATATCCTCCGGCATTGTCTTGCACCAACTGAAAGTTTGTCTGGCTTTGAGGGAGGCATCGACTTGCTTCAGAAAAAAGCTGCCGGCGTAATCGGCAATATCGTTGAGGGGCATATAAGCATATAAAAATTCCATCGCCTCACGCTGTTCGGTTGAGAGTGGAAGTTTAAAGATGCTGAAAGGTTTATGTCTTGCATAAGACATTTCGGATTGTCTTTTCAAAAACTGTTGATGTACCTTTTGACGATATGGTGCATCGCTGATCAGATGTTGTGCAAATACAACCTGAAACAACATCATTGAGATTAAAAAAACACCTATTTTCTTCATGCTGATATCATAATTGCTATAAATAACTTGATTATAAGAGCGTTGGTTATAATTCACCGTTCAAAGACTGAACAATCATTTTTATTTTTTCTGCATCCGTCAACAAAGTTTCATATTCCGGTATCTGGGGAATGCCTCCCATGAAGACATTTTTGGACTGATACTTCATTTTGCTGGGATAGGATGTTCGTGATGAGGTGTGAATCTCGGTAACACCGGTAAACCGTACAAGTTGTTTTGCATTCTCATAATTAATACCACTCCCGGCCATGATGATTATTCTGCCTTTTGCCGTCCTGACGAGGTTTGCAATCATTTCACGCCCATCCCATGCTTTGTTTGAAAGTCCGGAAGTAAGGATGCGGTGACAACCTGTTGATATGACCTCTTCGAGTGCTTGAAAAGGATCTGCAACCATATCAAAGGCCCTGTGAAAGGTTACGCTCATCGGAAAGGCTTCTTTTACCAATTCATGTGTGAGTTTTATATCAACTTGTCCGTTGGGTTCAAGAACGCCCAACACAACGCCCTTTACACCATGTCGTTTGCAATATTGAATATCGCGTTTCATTACTTCCATCTCGAGCTCCGAATAGAGGAAGTCGCCACCCCTTGGACGTATAAGGACATGAAGGTCAACACCAATTTTTTGCGCGGTCATCAATATCGTAGCGGCACTGGGCGTTGTTCCACCCTCAAAAAGGTTGTCACACAATTCAACACGGTGAGCGCCCCCTTTTACTGCTTCAATGGCTGAAGCCACCGAGTTTACACATGCTTCGACAAGAATCATTTTTACTAAAGGTGTAATTGTTAATCCATTAAACTGTTTAATTAAATAATTAAATTCACAAAACCGACAAATCGTTTTTCTTAAATAGAAGACTGCTTTAACAAATGGGGACGTTCATGATAAACCTTCAGGATCATTTCGCCAAACAACGTGTTAGCCCAGGCAAACCATTTGCGGGTGTAATTGCTGGCATCGTCTTTAAAGAAAGATTCATGCATGAACCCGGTTCCGGCATGTGTAGCCTTGAGAATATGAAGACATTCGGCAATTTCTTTATCGCTGATGCTGGTGAGGGCCTTCATCGTAAAAGAAAGCGGCCAGATCATATTTATTCCCGAATGAGGTCCTCCTAC
>JAUZOX010000044.1 GCA_030706265.1 Bacteroidota bacterium
AAATTCAGTGAATAACTTTTCGTCTTTCTTTTGATCCATAAGATGATCTTTTATATTATTTTATCCTCACGCATTCAGAACACGGAGAAAGTTCAGGTGATTAAAAAAGCGGCACAAAGATACAGAAATATTAAAACTTTGCTTGATTTTCAAGTCTTGATTATCAGCCAAAATCCTTTCTTTATAACAAATTTTATTTACCTTTGATTTCACTTAAATCTACTATTATCGGTTATCCTATACAATTTTCAATAACTATCTGTTTGTATAAACGGATTTTAGATTGATGACGCTCGATGGACCTTATGAAAAAAATAGCAATTACTGGCGCAACGGGTTTTATTGGAACCCATTTATCTGATTACCTTCGTCAAAATGGTTATACAATAGATCAACTTGACAGGTCAGCATTAAGTTTAAGCGATCGTGACCTGAGTGAAAGACTGAATGGCATATATGCGGTCATCAATCTGGCAGGAGCTCCCATCATCCATCGCTGGACCCCGGAGTATAAAGAAGAACTTTACACCAGCCGTATCGGAACGACCCAAAAAATAGCAAACGCAATTAGAGTAGCCTCAACAAAACCTGAAGTGTTTATTTCGAATTCTGCTATTGGCATTTACAAGAATAAAACGCATAATACGGAGCGGGCTGCTCAGTATGACTCCGGGTATCTTGGAAAAATATGTAAGGATTGGGAAGCATCGGCGCTGACAATGCTGAAATTTACCCGTACTGCCATATTCAGATTGGGTGTTGTATTGGGCCGTGATGGAGGTGCACTTCAAAAGTTGCTGCCGGTATTCAAAAGAGGGGTTGGAGGACCTGTAGGGGATGGGCAACAAGGCTTTCCATGGATACACCTGGACGACTTGTTGAGTGCCTATTTGTTTGTACTGGAGTACCCTGAAGCCGAAGGGATCTATAATCTGGTGGCTCCGGAAGCGATCACAAACAATCAGTTTACCAAAACATTGGCTGCCGTTTTAAAGAGACCTGCAGTTATCAGGGTTCCTCAATTTGCATTAAAAATGCGGTATGGCCAGGGATCGGTTGCTTTAACTGAAGGTGCATTTGTAGAACCTCTGCGACTCAAAGAATCCGGTTTCATATTTCATTATGAAAAGCTTGCAGATGCATTAAGGCAAATAGTTCAGCCAAAACAATAACTATAAAAATACGAACGGATTTATTGTACAGCGGTACAGTAAATCCGTTCGTTATTATAAACCTGAATAATCTTGCGATTCAAAATCGTAGAGTTACTCCACTAATTATAAGCAATAAAGAAAGATCCCCCTTCAAGATAGCGGTTTGGATCCAACTTATCGAATACCCTGAAATAGATCTTATATTTCTGTCCTTTTGATAAGACGCCTTGTTTATTCCTCACCGTAATTTGCATGTTCTTATAATAGGTATTCCTGTCAAAGGTCAACTTGGAAGAAATATTCTCAGTCACTGAAATACAACTAGAATTCAGGTTATGGGTGGAATCCACTTTATAAGGAACTTTCGCAGTCCCAACCTGCCCCGGGATAAGCAAATCCTTGACATCTACCACCTTTTTACCTGCTCTGTCAGTAATGCTGATGGTCATTCCGACTAATACCATTAAAGCAGAATCTTTTTTAGGATAGATCACTTCCGTGCTGTCACCTTCAAAAAGCCGGTATGGAATTTCTTCCGCATTTTCAACCAGCTTTTTAAATCCGCTTAAATGATACATCTTAAATTCGGCTTCAAAGTCCGTCTTATCCAGCTTTTGTTCGTTGTATTGTTTGATTTGCTCAACATTAAGAAAATGCGAATAAATAAAGGAACCATCTTTAGCATCACTTCTGTTTTCTTCTTTTATATCACTGATAAAACTCAAAGTCGGTCTTGGCCCTTTGCTGCACGAAGAGATGCCAAGCGATAACATCAGGATCAAAAACAGGAATAGTTTGTTTGCCATATTTTTGGATAGATTTAAAATTTTTTTATTTGACTTTCGCGAGTTCCTTTTCCAATAACGTCACCATACTATCGAGTTGGGTGATCACTGCCTTAATGGGTTCAGGCTTGGATAAATCAACACCAGCCTTCTTCAATTGTTCCATCGGATAATCATTTCCACCCGATTTTAACAAAGTAAGATAACGTTCCCTGGCGTTCTGCTTTTCTGAATCGGTTCCTGAAGTAACCTGATTATAAATCTGGGCCGAAGAAGCAAAGCAAGTTGCATATTGGTATACGTAATAGGGCGAATTGTAGAAATGTGGAATCCGGGACCAAATCAAATTATAAAGCGGTTCGGGCGCATGGGCATCACCATAATACTCTTTATACAAATCGGCAACAATCCCATTCAATACGTCGACAGTGATCGGCTGACCCTTTTCAACCAACGTGTGGGCACGCAATTCAAAGTCGGCAAATAAAACCTGGGTATAGAATGTCCCCACTATATTGTCAATAGCCTGGGTCAACAAAGCAATCCGTTCTTTCGGATCTTTGGTTTTCGAGAGCATATAGTCCAGCATCAATCTTTCGTTGAAGGTTGATGCCACCTCGGCAACAAAAATCGTATAATTGTGGGTTACAAAAGGTTGGTTTTCATTCGATAATACCGAATGAAGCGTGTGGCCCAACTCATGTGCCAGTGTAAATACATAATTCAGGGTCTCGTTATAATTGAGCAACATAAAAGGATGAACGCCATATACGTTGCTTGAAAATGCGCCCGTCGTTTTTCCCTTGTTTTCATATACATCAAGCCATCCTGAAGCAACGGCTTTTTTCATCTTTTCAACATAATCTTTCCCCAGCGGTTCCACAGATTCGATCACCATTTTTTTGGCGTCATCATAAGGATAGAGCTTGTTAAAATCAACCAGGGGAATCACGCCATCATAACCATAATATTTTTCCAGCTTCAGAATGCGGGCTCTCAGTTTCATATAACGCTGCAAAGGAGCCACGTTCTCCCTGACAGAATTAACCAGATTTTTATAAACATCTTCGGGAATGTTGTTGCCGTCCAAAGCCGCCTGTAAACAGGAGGTATAATTTCTCGACTGCGCCGAAGCCCAATCTGATTGACAGATCGCATTATATATAGAGGCAATGGTGTTTTTCTTTTCCTCAAATGAGCCATAGTGCGCAAGAAAAGCGGTACGGCGATCGGCCTGGATTCTGTCGGTAGCAAGGATCTGGTTGTATGCACCCGGTGAAAGAACGACTTCCTTGTTATCCGATAATTTAATAGTAGGATATTTGACATCGGCCGTTGTCAGCATGGTGTAAATATCAGACGGGGTGTTGTTAAGCTGGGAGAAATAAGACAAAAGCTGTTCCCTGGGCTCATCCAGGACATGCTTTTGTTGCCTGTACAAATCGAGTAAACCGAATCTGTAAATTTTTAAATCAGGGGTCTGGTCTATCCACTGACGCATTGTTGCCTCCGGAATAGTCAGCATTTCAGGATTAATCCAGGCCGTAGCAGTCCCAAACTTGGAGAACAGAATTTGAACCTGCTGCAGGCGCCCTCCAATTTCTGCATTCCCGTTATCCACGTTTTTCATTAATCCCGGATATTGATATACCTTATAAGCAAGTATACCCATTTCGTCCTGCAATTTCAAAGCTTTAAGCAACTGTTGAGGGCCCTGTTTAAGGGTCCCTTTCAGGGAAGCAATCTCATCCATCAGCGCCCCGGTTTGTTTTAATGCCGCTTCCCAATCTGTCCAATTGTGAAATATATCGTTGAAATTCCATTTATATTCGGCCGGAATTTCATCACGGTTTAATGATCTTTTTTGTGCCATGGCTTCATGATTTATATCGAAAGCAACAATCAGTGTCGTCGCAAAACCCAATAGTAGAAATTTATTCATGACTTTTTCCTTTTAAATCAAATTATCAAAATTGGGACAAAATAAAAAAGATCCACTGATATCAGGGGCTGTCTTTCAGAAAGCATCAGCCGCAAATATCAGTGGATGAAAATAGGAATAGGGTTACAGGCCCAGTTTCCTGGCAATCTTTGCCGGAATGGCTTTTTTGTTCACCATGATGCAAGTGGTTTTGTATCTTACATAAGGTATTGAAGCATAAAAATAGCCGCCGAATTTATTGCTGTTTGAATTCCATGAGTTCTTCACGATATAGAATGGAGATCCAAACTGATCCTTGGCCGTACCGATGATATGCAGTCCGTGGTCATCCGTGGTTTCGTAGTTGTCAAATGCTTCCTGACGTAACTCCTGGGTGATGTTCTTTTCTTTCACTTCAACAGGCTTTGCGGCTGCAGCCGAGTCAGCTTGTTTTTGGGTAGTCCATTTAGCAGCTTCCAATCCGGCTGTTTCTTTGGGTGCTTCCTCGGGAACATTGGCAAAACCCAGATTGTGTTTAAAGCCTTTTTCGCTCACGTCTGCTGCCCAGGCAACGGTATAACCGTTATCCAGCGAGTTGTTGATGATCTCAATCATCTCATCGAGGGGCACATTGTAAACTTCATCCTGGCTCCAGTTATCGGGAACTTCAAGGATGAACTTGCTATAAAAAGGATGATGGGTAAAAGATGAAATCTCAACATAGTCATCCAGGTTTAAACCCAGGCTCTGTTCAAATGTCATGGGCGTGTACTCTTTTCCCTTGTAGGTGAACTTGGCGGGTTCCTCTCCCAGATAAGCATCTTCAAGGCTCAGGAATCCCTTGTACCATACCGGAGTGAGCTTCTTATTGGGATTCTTGATCACACCGTCCATATAATCTTTGAACACTTCGTCCATTTCAGCATGAACAGGTCCAACTTCACCAATCACATTTCCGGAATAAGCTTCCTGGGGTATAGCACCATACTTCCGCATCATGTTGATGACATCATGGAATGCGCCACCACCCCCAAAATTGAGGCTGCCATGAAAGCGGGCATAGCGTTGCGCTTTATCTGCATAGGCATGTCTTACAATAAACATTTGAGACAAATCATATTCGCCTTTTCCCAGGCGGAGTAATTCTGATTCCAGAAAAGAATTGGACGAGAAGCTCCAGCATGTTCCCGACCGGAATTGGTCTTTCACGGATGTAGCAGGAAGTCTTTTGATATCCGTAAACTGATAGGGACTGGTTTGTTCGGTAGTTACCGGTTTTTTTTGTGCTTGCGCAAAGCCCATAGCCATTAATAAAATGGATAGGACCAAAAATCTGAGTGTAAGGGGTTTCATTAAAATAATTGTTTAAGGTTTGGTCTTGAGTATAAATTGAAGCACAAATTTAATCTGATTTAGTGAAATTCATGATAAAAGCTTAACTTTTTGTAATTTTGTAACGCAAAATAATAGAAGATGTTACGTACACACACCTGTGGAGAACTGACTATCAGTCATGTTAACCAGAAAGTAACCCTTTGCGGATGGGTTCAACGATCACGCGACTTGGGCGGAATGACCTTTGTAGATCTGCGCGACCGTTATGGCATTACTCAACTCGTTTTCAATATGGAAACACAAGCCGAATTGTGTAACAAAGCAAGAGGCCTTGGTCGTGAATATGTTATTAGCGCCACCGGAATAGTTTCTGAACGCAGCAATAAAAATCCCAAACTGGCAACGGGAGATATCGAGATAACGGTCGAACATTTTGAGGTGCTGAATGTTTCCAAAACACCTCCCTTTACGATTGAAGACAATACGGACGGTGGGGATGAGTTGCGTATGAAATTCCGGTATCTGGATCTTCGCCGCAACAGTCTCAAAAACAATATGATGCTTCGTCACAAGATGGCCTTTGAGACTCGAAACTATATGAATGCCAACGGTTTTCTTGAAATCGAAACACCATACCTGATCGGATCAACCCCCGAAGGGGCAAGAGATTTTGTAGTCCCTTCACGAATGAATCCGGGTGAGTTCTATGCTTTGCCTCAATCCCCTCAGACCTTTAAACAGATTCTGATGGTAGCCGGTTATGACCGTTATTTTCAAATAGTTCGCTGCTTCCGGGATGAGGATCTTCGCGCTGACCGCCAACCCGAATTTACCCAGATCGATTGCGAGATGTCGTTTATTACTCAGGAAGATATCCTGGTCATATTTGAAGGCCTGGTGCATCATCTGTTCCGGAACGTAAAAGGAATGGAAATGGGTAAGTTTCCAAGAATGTCGTATGCCGATGCCATGCAACAATACGGTTCTGATAAACCCGATATCCGTTTTGATATGCGTTTTGTCGAATTGACAGATTTAGCTCAGAATAAAGGTTTTAAAGTATTTGACGAAGCCGAATTGGTCGTTGGTATCTGTGCCAAAGGCTGTTCGGAATACACACGGAAGCAGGTTGACGAACTGACCGACTGGGTGAAACGCCCACAGGTAGGTGCTGCAGGACTGGTTTATGTGCGTTGCAATGCTGATGGCACCTTCAAATCCTCGGTCGATAAATTTTATAGCCCGGAAGAGCTGAAACAATGGGCCGAACGTGCAAAGGCACAACCCGGTGATTTATTGCTGATCCTTTCAGGAAAAACAGAAAAGACCCGCAAAGCACTTGGAGACCTCCGAATTGAGATGGCTTCACGACTTGGCCTGAGAGATCCAAATAAGTTTGCGCCTTTATGGGTCGTCGATTTTCCTTTGTTGGAATGGGACGAAGAAGCAAATCGTTTCTTTGCCATGCACCATCCTTTTACAGCTCCTAAGCCTGAAGATATCCCCCTGCTTGATACCGATCTGAAGTCGGTCCGTGCAAATGCCTACGACCTTGTAATCAACGGTTCTGAGATTGGAGGAGGATCTATCCGTATTCACAACAAGGAGATGCAAAACCGCATGCTCAATATCCTGGGCTTTAGCAACGAAGAAGCCCAAAAACAATTTGGATTCCTGATGAATGCATTTGAATATGGTGCCCCCCCACACGGAGGCATTGCCTTTGGTTTCGACAGATTCTGCGCCGTATTGGGCGGACAGGATTCTATCAGGGATTACATCGCATTCCCCAAAAACAATTCAGGTCGTGATGTGATGGTCAATTCACCATCGACACTACACGAAGACCAGTTGAACGAATTGCAGATCAAGTTAAACCTGAATCCTGCAAAATAATTTTTTTAATGTTTTGTCTTAAAACGAAAGAGGCTGTCCCGGAAATGGGGCAGCTTTTTTTATTTGGCTTTAAGTCTCAATATATTCTTTTTTTGATCCGGCTTTTACCTGCAATGACTTCACAAACACTTTCAAAACGCTCTGCCCGTTTTACTAAAATTATTCTATTGCATCTCATGTAGGGGGGCCCCCGGTGGCCACCCGAGACAGCATGGGAGAGATGCTAAATAAATAGAATGTCCTTTAAAATCAAAGGTAGTTGCGATCCTGTACACTGGTCCTTAATATCAGGTATTTGTGCTTTAAGATTGGATGGCCACGAGGTCCATTTCTACGGGGTTTCGTTCATCCTTGGACTTACTTACGTCGCTTTGGCTTCGAAGGCTTGTTAAGACCCTCCACGCACTTCATTAAATTCGAATGGTACTTACTTTATCGTCTCTTTGCTTTTTATATTATCGAATTCAGAAACTAAAAAACTATTATTGAATGCCAATCCAATAAAATCATAGTAACTATATTTACAAAAGTTTTATGGTTGTCATAAACCATGGCCGTTACGGTAATGGATACCGGCAAAAGCAAACCTGATAAAATAAGCTGAATGAACAATTTTTATTATCTGATTGGCAAATTAACAAAATTCATAATGTCTCCTGATCATTACGCAGCAAAGCTTGTTCTAGCTGTAATGCTATGGTCCAATTGTGCATTTACCACGGCACAAAAAATACCCGGAAACCTAAAGTCCCGCTTTGAAAAGCAATCCCTGGTCGGCAAACAACATGATGAAAGTTATATTGTCCCTACCTCTCAGATCATCGATCCGGCCGGCACGACCATTACCTTTCCCGGACGGCCGATGGACCTGGCCCTTAATCCCGCTGAAACAATCCTGGCGGTAAAAGATATAAAAGACCTGGTTTTCTTTGATGCAAACAATCAAAAAATCATTCAGCGCCTTTCGCTTCCCGAAGGCGGGAATACTTTTACCGGTATCGGGTGGAGCGACAATGGCCAAAAAGTCTGGACTACCGACACCAAAGGATATCTTCGGTCTGCCCGGTTGCAGGACAACGGATCGTTCAACTGGGACGATGCGTTTTTGCTGCCTCAAAACATAAAGTCCAACGGCCGGTTTGCGTGGGATAACGAGATACTGGACAAGACACTCAAAGCCACAAACGGGCAGGAATATCCGGGGGGATTTGCAATCGACGAACAGCATCAGCGTATCTATGTTACCCTCAACAAAAATAATGCCCTCGGCATCATCGACCTCAGGGCCCACAAGTTTGAAGCCTTCATCCCCGTTGGCATAGCTCCCTATGCCGTGGTTATAAAGGGTGACAAAGCCTATGTCTCGAACTGGGGCGGCACGGTGCCGGCAAAAGGAGACAAGACGGCCCTGTCGGCAGGGACGGCTGTTGTCGTCGATCCGAAGACAGGCATAGCCTCTTCGGGAACGGTTTCGGTGGTTGACCTGAATACATGCAAGGTGATCAGAGAAATCAAGGTCCATCTGCATCCCTGCGCAATGTCGCTCAATCCCGAAGGCTCACGGTTATATGTAGCCAATGCCAACAGCGATCTGATATCGGTAATCGACACCCGGACCGACCAGGTCGTAAAAGACATTAATCCCAAACCCGTCGCAACATTGCCATTTGGGAGTGCACCCAATGCGCTGGTTGTTTCGGATGACGGCAAGACCTTGTATGTGGCAAACGGAGGCAATAACCTCATAGCGGTCATAGACCTTTCCAATGATGTCGTCAAGGGTTTGATTCCCACGGGATGGTACCCCGGAGCCATCGCATTGAGCAAAGACGGAAAGAACCTTTTCGTGGCAAACATAAAAGGAGTCGGCGGACGACAACTGAACAAGGGAGCTAAGGGTTATAAATCAAATGATTATCTGGGCTCCGTATCGTTTATCCCTGTTCCCTCCAAAGAGGTGCTGGAAGGCTATACGATCAAGGCGGCAACCGACATGCGCCTACCTGAAATTACCCGGTCCATGAAACTGGAACGGGTCAAGGAAAAGACGGTGCCCATTCCGGTCAGGCCGGGGGAGAAGTCCGTATTCAAACATGTTTTGTACATCATCAAGGAAAACAAGACCTATGATCAGGTCTTCGGCGACATGAAGCAGGGGAATGGGGACAGTTCACTTTGCATGTATGGCCGGACCGTAACCCCCAATCATCATGCACTGGCAGAGAATTTTGTCCTGCTCGACAATACTTATTGCAACGGAGTCTTGAGTGCCGACGGACATCAATGGACGGATGAAGGCTATGTGACCGATTATCTCGAAAAAAGCTTTGGCGGTTTTATCAGAAGCTATCCCTATCGGGGAGATGATCCATTGGCCTTTGCTTCCTCGGGCTTTATCTGGGATCAGGTCATCAAGAAAGGATTGACGTTCCGCAATTACGGTGAGTTCATCGGCGCCGAAACCGAACCCAATGATGTCACCTGGAGCCGGATGTACGACGAATATAAAAATGGCACCCGGAATGTGACCATCGTCGCCAAGTCCAAGCTTCATACACTGGAACCTTACAATTGTCCCACCTTCCCCGGTTTCACGGGAAAAGTCCCCGACGTCTATCGAGCCAGTGAATTCATTAAAGAGCTGAATGGTTTTGAGGCCAAAGGCGAAATGCCCAACTTCATGATTATGCTCCTGCCGAATGACCATACGCAGGGGGTAAACGAAAACGTGCCCACTCCCCGGGCCGCCGTGGCTGATAACGACCTGGCCCTGGGGCGTATCGTTGAAGCGGTAAGCAAAAGCCAATTCTGGAAAGAGACCGCAATCTTCGTCATCCAGGATGATCCCCAATCGGGACTCGACCACGTGGATGGGAAACGGACCGTCGCCTTGTGTGTGAGCCCTTATACCAAAAGGGGAGAGGTAATCAGGACGCAATACAATCAAAACAGCATACTGCGGACGATCGAACTGATCTTCGGCTTACCGCCCATGAGCCAGTTCGACCTTGTCGCAAACCCCATGGTGGAATGCTTCACGGACAAACCCGATTTTTCACCCTATACAGCCCTGCCCAATCAGATACCCTTGGACCAGTTGAATCCCAAACTGGCGACCCTTAAAGGCAAACCAAGATACTGGGCCAACAAGTCTATGGAACTGGCGTTCGATGATGCCGACGAAGCAGACGATAATGTACTGAATAAAATCTTATGGCATGCCACAATGGGCTACGACAAACGCTATCCCAAAATCCGGCATCAATAATCAGTCTCTGTTTGGGTTACGGGCTAGTCTTTTGATTTATCGGCCCTCAGGGCTTCCAGCCTGGCATAGATCTCAATCATTGCGGCTTGATCAATCAACTTTTTGGATTTTTCCTTACCAACCAGCCCATTTTCATCTTTTTCCTGCTGCCATATTCTGTCGGCATCGGCATAGAAAAACTTCAAACGGTCTGCATTCTTTTCAACTTTATACAATTCTTCATAGCCACGCAATAGGACCGCATTAAACCAATAGTTACCGGGCAGCTTATTGTTCTTATAAAAATATCTTTCTGCAGCCGTTGCAAGGCGTTGGGCTTCCTGTAAATATTTTTGATTTCCGGTAGCCTTGTATAGCAAAACATTTGCCTGTAGCATTGTACCGGTATTATAGGTAAAGGTAGCCCTGCTGATTTTTCCTCCGGGAAGTCTGATGTTGTCCCAATAAACCCCCTCAGGAGAAAGCAGCCATTTGTTTGTCCAGTTATACAACAAAATGGCGGTATCCAGACAGCTCTTTTGTTTTGTGACGTTGTACAACTGTAATGCCAGCAAAATGCCCGGTCCGTTTGAGCAAGTGTTTTTGGTGGTCTTGTCTTTTTCCCGCCAATAGATTCCTCCCCCCGAGACGGTATCGTACCCCGTCATCATAAACTTGTAAATGGTCCTTGAAATGTCAAGGTATTGTTTCTTCCCCGTCCTGTTGTATGCGTCCATACATGCAATTCCAATCCACTGATCATCATCGTAATAACGGGTGTCTGTTCTTTCTTTTGTCACATACGACTGGTAACCGGGTGTGGGCGGATTTGAATTGTAATATTGATCAATGGCTTTCAAAACCGGTTTCAAATAGGTCTTTGACCCTTCCAGTCTTTCCATCTCATTGGCAGCCTGCACCAAAGCACATAATGGCCATAAAAAAGAATGCTTGTTCTGGTCAAGCAGATGATTATTCGTTTCGTAATAAAGTCCGGTGGACTGATCATGAAAATACCGGTATATGTTTTGATTGATTAAATCAATTCGGTTTTGGTATTCTGATTTTGCTGTTTGTCCCGATGCGTGGAGGCAGACCATAGCCACTAGCAATGAAAAGAAGATCTTTTTCAAAGTCATTGTTTTTCGATATTGATTGAGGTTTAGTTTCTATACTGCAGTAAAAATTAAAGATATCAGGAATGCCGAACCGGGGTTCGCCTCCTTAAAATTGTAGAATGGTTCTGTGAACTTAAACTACAACGAACAAAACTACATTTTTTTTTGGCCAATCCGTTTTCGGACAGCTCATATCTTTAGGGGATCACACCATTATTTCAAATTGAACCGGCTTAAATTTTTAATGTGTTTGTAAGGCCTACCGGCTTCCGGTCCAGGTTACGGCTTAAGCCTAAAACTTGAACTACGAATCTGTCATACACGGACCAAATGGGGTTATGGGGAGGATATTGGTATATGAAGTGTATATAAAGGGTATATAATTGGTCCCTGTCTCGTACATGTTTCGCTGTTGTTTCGTACGTGTCTCGTACGTGTTTCGTACTATAGAGCGAGACAGGTA
>JAUZOX010000440.1 GCA_030706265.1 Bacteroidota bacterium
AATATTTCGCATCGGAAGTTTTGCAGTACGCTGGTATGGACTGTTTTTCGCCCTCAGTTTTTATCTGGGATATCTCATCATGGAACGGATATTTAAGAAAGAAGATGTTCCTATTCCGGTTCTCGATAGCCTTGCCACCTACATGATCATTGCAACGGTGATAGGTGCACGCCTCGGACATGTCTTGTTTTATCAACCGGGTTATTATTTCGCACATCCCATTGAAATTCTGAAAATTTGGGAAGGCGGACTTGCAAGCCATGGGGCTGCCCTGGGGATAATATTTGCACTCTGGTTATTCTCCCGGAATCACCAGAAAACATTTTTTTGGACGATTGACAGAATAGTAATTGTAGTCGCACTTGCAGGTTTTTTCATCCGCATGGGCAACCTCATGAATTCAGAGATATACGGCACAACCACCAACCTGCCCTGGGGTTTCATCTTTGTAAACGACAGAGCCGGTGACGGTCTTCCTCACCATCCCACCCAGATTTATGAAGCGCTTTCCTATTTGGCGATCTTTGGTTACCTTCTGAGACATTACATCAAGAAGAATGGGAAACCGATTGAAGGATATTTATTTAGCATATTCCTGATTCTTGTTTTTGGAGTCAGATTTATCATTGAGTTCATTAAAAATGTTCAGGTTCCCGAAGAAAGCAAATATATTTTGGATCTGGGCCAGATACTGAGCATTCCCCTGATTTTGGCAGGAGGCGTACTCCTTTGGTACATCCATAAAAAGGAAAGATTGAAAAGCGAATAAATTTGATCACAGAGGCTGTCTCAAAAGTTCCGGGACAGCCTTTTTCTTTTTTTTGTCCTAAACCGATATTAGCGGAGATTCCGGTAATCCCTAACCGCTCCCCACGGGCGTTGCCCCAGTGCCGGAATGAACCCCAAAGCAGCTATGCAACCTTCAGGGGACCTGTAAGATTTTCTGAAATATACTTTTGCCTGAAAATGAGCATTTTCCACAAATATTTGAATTGCATATGCAATTCTGCAAGCTGTCAGGGACTTTGAACCAATCACATTATTGAAAATGCCGATTTGCTATTGCAAACTTCTTGTTTTTTCTTTTATAAATGCTTCAATATCGACAGCCAGAGCAGGATGATTATACTTCCGGGTAATTCTTGCAACATGCTGAAGCGTGCCGAGATCATCCACGATATCATCTTTCCAGTATGGCATAAAATCTCCCGTTGACAGGTAGTAATTTATATTTTGTTTATTAATTCTGGTCAGTTCATTAGCCAGCTTCATCCCCTTATCAGCGGCACCCGCACGGAAATAAATCTCAAGCAATTGCAACTGGAAATAATCATAACCACATTTGGCGGGAGGAAACACCTGCTGACAGAGATCGGCTACCCGGACGGCAGAATCAGGCCTGTCTTCGGCGAGTAGTGCGTAACCAAGATGGGTTAAGCTGAAACGTTCATAATGAACATTCCAGAAAGACTCACGGTCTACGGTAACCTTAGGATTGCTCAGATTGCCATATTTAGCTTTGTTCATCATGATGTCCCAGGTACGATCGACATTGATACCGCCGATGGATTCCATTCCTTTTTGAGGAGGCACTGGCATAAACCGGTAAAGCGTTCCTTCGAGATGAAAATAATTCTCGATGTTGAGAATATTTTTCAGACTACCGGGTGAAGCCACATAAAGCGGCCGGCTCCATGCATTGGTCGCCAGATAGTCAAGCAACATCAATTCATTTTTGGTGATATAATTCGATTTGAGGTCCCACTCTATAACCGGAACGATCTCCTTTATCCGATCCTTCGGCACTATCCCGTTACGAATCACGGCATTCTTGTCGACAGTCATTTTTAACCTTTTAGCGGGTAGAAAAGCGATGTAAGAGCCGTCTGTGACCTGCACCTTTGATTTGGGATCATCACTTGCAATAAATTTGATTGCATCCCTTAGTTCCATCCGGCCTGGAATTCCGCGATCATCAACCAATACGACATCATTTGATCCCTTATTGTATTGATCTGCACGCAGGGTTAATTTAAGCGCATCCGATTTATAGTCTTTCTTCATCATCTGGTGAACATACCAGTCGCCTGACGCAAGCTCGTAATTCATAACCCTTACGTCGGTCCGGATATTTTCAACTTCCTGGGCATACCAAAGCGGAAAAGTATCATTATCGCCAAAAGTGACAGCGACCGCATTGGGGACACAACTCTCAAGATAATCCACTGCAAAATCCCTGCAGGCCGTCTTTCCCGAACGGTCATGATCGTCCCATCCCTCCCTGGCCATGATTCCGGGCACCAGGATGAGGCAAATTCCGGTTACACCAATTGCCGCAGCCATGGTTTTATACCTGGAAGATAACATATTCAACAAGGCGATTACCCCAAGACCAATCCAAATGGCAAAGGCATAAAAGGAGCCGGCATAGGCATAATCCCTTTCGCGGGGTTGGAATGGTGTTTGATTCAGATATATGATGATCGCAATCCCAGTCATGAAAAAGATGGTGAAGACGACCAAGGCATCTTTATAGTTTTTATTTACATGAAAAATAAAGCCAATCAGGCCAAGCAACAAAGGCAACATATAGAAGCGGTTGTGGGCGGGGTTATTCATGCTTTCGGGTAAGTTCGACTGATTGCCAAGCTTATATTCGTCCAGCATCTTTATTCCGCTATACCAGTTTCCGGATTGAATCCCGCCATGGCCTTCCATGTTGTTCTGACGACCGGCAAAGTTCCACAGGAAATATCGCGTATACATATGGCCGATTTGATAACGAAAGAAGAATTCAAGATTATCAAAAAAAGTGGGCCGATAGATGATGGTTGATTTCTTGTTCTCATTTTTCACCGTTATGGGAACGCCCCTGATGTCAGCCCAATTTTTATAAGCCCGGATATGGTCCTTTTCACGGCTATACATCCTGGGAAAGAAAGTACAAAACCGGGAATCATACTGAGGATTTACCTGTTTACGGGGATCGACAATTTTATATGAATGCGATTTCACATCCTTCATATAATATGGCGTTCCATCGGTATAGCCTGTTACGGGTGCATTATAGTAGGGACCGTAAAGAAGTGGCCAGTCGCCATATTGCTCCCTGTTCAGAAATGCAAGCAATCCAACGGCATCAGAGGGTTCATTTTCGTTGATCGGGGTATCGGCATTGGCACGAATTACCAACATCAGGAAAGAGGAATAACCAATAAGGATAAACGCAAAGGCCAGGATGACCAGGTTCATTACTTTCTTTCCTCTTCTATGGGTGTATATTAGTCCGAAGGTAATCAATCCAATAATGAGGAGAAAATAAACAACCGTACCCAAATTGAAAGGAA
>JAUZOX010000441.1 GCA_030706265.1 Bacteroidota bacterium
AATATAATAATCTAAAGCATAAATGTTTAGGCTGTCAATTTTCAGTGCTTTTGAAAAATATTCTCTGGATTCAAAGTATTTCTTGTGTATGAACAAGGAATTGCCTCTGACAAGGATTGCTTTTATATCATGGGGGTGTGTTGTATAAATGATATCCGACAATTCATCAGCTTGCTGAGCTTTAATAAAAGGATTGATGGTGTCGTTCAGATATTGTTCAAATACTTTTAATTTGAAGTCACTGTCGAGGTTTTTGGATGAAAATCCCTTTTTCAGTTCCTCAAATGCCTTTTTGGAATTCTTTCTTTCCTTGTAAAAATCGGACAGGGTTATATGAATATAAGGATCCGCTGGATTTAGATTTTCTACCGCCAGGTAACATGACTCCGCCTTTTTATAATTTCTGGTATCATGATAAAGTTTAGCCAGAATGGAATAGTAGTTTTGTTCCTTTGGAAATTTTTTAGTCAGCTTTTCAATCTCTTTTATTGCCTGAACCGTGTCGTTGATCGACAAAAAAAGCTTATACTTTTGAAGCACGATATCTTCAGTTATTCCAAATCTGGCTTCGGCACGATTATAGGTATCAATCGATTTATTGATGTTATTGGCGTATATGTAGTTGGATGCCAGGTTGTAATAATAGTCCATGTTATCAGGATCCATTTGAATCAACCTTTCGCACATGTAGGTAGTGCTGTCATATTTACCGGTTACCTGATATAGCTGGCTCAGGGCCTGAACATACCATTTGTTGGTAGAATCGATCTCATATGATTTTTTAAGATAATTGATGGATTGATAAATGAGGCCTTTATTATTACTGATATTGGCTAATTCATACCATGCCGCATCACAATTCGGATAATGTTTGAGGATTTCATTGTATTTCGTAATAGCCTTATCGGTATTTCCCAATAATGTTTCTTTCTGTGCATCAATAAGTAACGCACTTAGCTTCGAATCGTTGGTTGACGTTTCTATTGCATTTTGACTATATGTTGGCAAAAGAGAAGCAACCAACAATATAAGAAGCATTGAAAATCGAAACATATTATTGATGTATAAGTTTAGTGTTTACCTGTGTGACCAAATCCGCCTTCTCCCCTTTCTGTTTCCTGCAGTTCGGAAGTAAGTTGCCATTGCACCCTTTCATGTTTAGAAACAATCATCTGGGCAATTCGTTCTCCGTCTTTTATGACATATTCGGCATCAGAGAGGTTTACCAGTATTATTTTAATTTCACCCCGGTAGTCGGCGTCAATTGTGCCCGGTGTGTTTAACACGGTAATGCCGGTCTTAGCAGCCAAACCGCTTCGGGGTCTTACCTGGGCTTCATATCCTTCGGGTAATTCGATAAAGAGTCCCGTTGGAATAATCACTCTTTCGAGAGGTTTGATTGTTACGTGGGCATCCAGGTTGGCACGCAAATCCATCCCGGCAGCATGAACGGTTTCATATGCCGGTAAATTATGTTTAGATTGATTGATTATCTTTACGTTTAATGTTTCCATTGAGTTTAATTAATATTGCCCTGACGTCGATTTTTTCAACTTTTATCACAAGCCAGATTAGAGGCAGTAAAAATAGATTATTGAGAACAAATTGCAGGGGTAAATGATAGTTTCTGATTATAAAATTTAGAGCATACAATATAAGCGCAGCAGATAGGTATAAACCGAATTTTTTAAGGTTGTAGTTTATGGGGTAATACTTTTGTCCCATAAAATAAGCAATAACCATGACCGACAAATAACAGATCAGGGTTGCCCATGCTGCTCCGATATATCCAAATATCGGTACCAAAATAAAATTGAGTATTATCGTGATGACGGCGCCGATAATCGAGACCAAGGCGCCAAGTTTGGTCTTATCGGTCAGCTTGTACCAGATGGAAAGATTGTAAAATATTCCCAAAAACATGTTGGCGATCAAAAGAATTGGGACTATGATCAAACCAACACGGTATTCACGTGAAATAAACAATTTAAGAATATTCACATTCAGCATGACCGTAAGAAATATGAAACTGCAAACAATTATAAACCAATTCATTACCGTAGAATAAATGGTTCTGGAATCGGTTTCGCTGGCATGACTGAAAAAGAAAGGTTCGGCGGCGTAGCGGAACATGGTGATAAAAAGGGTCATGATAATGGAAAACTTATAGCAAACACCATATACACCCAGCTGGAAGGCAGGGTTAGCCGATTTAGGAAGTATCCACGCCATGATTGCCCGGTCAAAAGTTTCATTCACACTTCCGGCCAGACCCAATATCATCAGGGGCCATGCATATTTAAACAGTTCTTTCCAAAGGGGGAAATCAAACACATATTTGATCTTGAAGTATTCAGGCACCAACAGGAGTATTGTTATGATGCTGGCAATCAGGTTTGCAATGAAAATGTACCCCACTCCAATACTTGGATGATATATAAAGGAGATGATGGATTGCAGGATTGGCGTTTCGGCCTGTTTTGATATCCAGGGAAGAAAAAGGAGAAAGAAAAGATTGAAAAATATGTTAATGGCAATATTAATGGTCTTTAACAATGCAAAGCGGACAGCTTTATTTTCAATTCTAAGTTTTGCAAATGGGATGGCTGTGAGTGTATCAAGGCACAGTATCAAAACCAGCCATACGATATACTCCGGATGATCGGGGTACCCGGCATGAAAGGCGATCGTTTTGGTGAATGAAAGAATGAATATTAAAAAGAAAGAGGTGGATATGAGCAGGGATATCAGTGAGGTAGAATAAACGGCATTGCTTCCTGATTTTTTAAGAGAAAATCTGAAAAAAGCGGTTTCCATTCCATAGGTTAGAACGTTGGAAACAAAGGGAACTATGGCAAAGAAATAGGGAACTACGGCAAATTCGGCCGGATGTAAAAATACATATGACCAAAAAAAGGTAAGAAGATAATTTAGAAATCGACCTATTATTGTTGACAAACCATATATTGCAGTTTGTCCTGCTAATTTTTTTAGTGGATTCAATGCCATAAAATATAAAATACAAACTTACATAATAATCTGGCTCATGCACACACCGGATAAAAATCAAGACCGCCACCAAAGACATTGTAGAAGCCGAACTCGAAGTTCAAGGTGGTTTATCTCAATTGGTTTGCAGATTTACCTTTAATTCTCCTAAATCAGTTCTTTTATTACCCTATAAAGGTAGTCATCTCCATAAAATCCAGGTAAATTCAGGGCGTTTTCTCCCCTGCTACTCCCTCACAGTTAGGTATTTGTTTGGTTCTTGTGGATGGAATATACGAGGGAGAAAATACCCTGAAATTACCTGGATAATACCCGATTAACCTGAATTATAGGAGAAT
>JAUZOX010000442.1 GCA_030706265.1 Bacteroidota bacterium
ATATATGCGGAGCCCGTTCTCAAACAAGCCATTGCAGAAGACTATTATCTGAATATCCAAACGATGGCCGTTTCCAGAGAAAGGCCTGCAGCAGGTCCCTGGGAACAATTTTCAACCTTAAAAAATGTCGGGCAACTGGATAAATACAAACAGAAAATCTTTCAGAAGTGGTCAGCAAAAGACTACAACTATGTAGATTATCCTTCAGATAAATTGTTTTTCGAATCCTTCGATAAGTTTTGGCCTGTGGCTGAAGGGCATATCGCGGAAGGGTTGCTCGAGTTAAAGAACAGGGCCATCAAAGAAAATCTGAGTTATCTCGAAACCCAGTTATCACCGGTAGTCTTTGACATGAAGACCAATGACTTAAATATATACAATGGAAAGCTGCATCAACTCGAAGAAATGCATAATGAAAAGGAGGTCATGCTGGTGCTGGACACACTTTATAATCAATTCATACAAAGAGGAGCAAAGGGGCACGCTGATAAATTCAATGCGGAGTTTATCTCAAGAATGCACGACAGCCTGAAGATTGACGATGACCATTTCACGATACGGTTTCAGAATTATGTATTGCGTTTCATGGATCCGGTTGATTTGTTTAAGAACCTGGTTGTCAATTTTATTTCGGCAGACGGCAGCCCGTATATTGCAGGTGTGAATATTGTTTCACCTGAAGATGGTGAGGTCTCGATGCGGGATTACTGGCTGCACATGCTCATGTTTAAGTATTGTCATTCCCGTTTTCCCAATGTAAAATACTCTTTGCATGCCGGCGAATTAACCCTGGGGCTGGTACCTCCTGAGGAGCTGACATGGCACATCCGTTCTGCAGTATATACAGCCGGTGCTAACCGGATTGGTCACGGAGTGGATCTTCCTTACGAGGAAAAATGTTATGATTTATTGCGCTACATGAGCAGTAACAAAATCCCGGTAGAAATAAACCTGTCCAGCAATGAGTTTATTCTTAAAGTAAAGGATGATCGCCATCCTATTACCCTTTACAAACAGTTTGGGGTCCCGATTATCATTTGTTCTGATGATGCGGGCATCTTAAGAACCAGCCTGACAGAGCAATATGTGTTACTTGCCAAAAGATACAAGGATATAACCTATTCGGATATCAAGCAGTTTGTTTACAATGGCATTATCTATAGTTTTATCAAAGATGAATCCGTTAAAAAACAATTGCTATCAGATCTTGATAACAGATTTAAGGACTTTGAAAAATCATTGCCAATAAATTAATACATCTATTTTGTAACTTTACCCTATGGTAGCGTGATGAATTTTAGGCTTTACACTATTAAATACATGTTGTTATGAATAAATTACGTCTGGTGTTTTTATTTGTGTTTACCATGATTGTGTTCGGTAGTTTTGCCCAATTAAACGGTAGTGCACCGAAAGTTAAAACGGTCAATGGAGTCATTCAGGGGATCAATAACTCCGGAGTCAGGGTTTTTGAAGGAGTGCCATTTGCAGCGCCCCCGGTAGGTTCCCTGAGATGGAGAGAGCCTCAGCCGGTTCAAAACTGGGAAGGAATTCGGATGGTAGATAAATTTGGTCCCCGGCCTATGCAAAATCCACTCTTTAGCGACATGAAATTCCGTTCGGAAAAAGTCAGCGAAGATTGTCTTTATCTCAATGTCTGGACACCTGCGGTAACCGGAAAGGAAAAGCTGCCTGTACTTGTCTACTTTTATGGCGGTGGGCTGATGGCCGGTAGCGGCTGCGAATACCGTTATGCAGGGGAAACATTGGCTCGTAAAGGAATCATAGCAATTACTGCAAATTACCGGTTAGGCATATTCGGGTTTTTCTCTCATCCGGCGTTGACCAAAGAGTCTCCAAATCACGCATCCGGTAATTATGGATTTTTAGATCAGGTAGCAGCTTTGAAGTGGGTAAAAGCCAATATTGCTGCATTTGGGGGTGATCCGAACCGGGTAACGATTGCCGGAGAGTCTGCAGGTTCATTTTCTGTTAGTGCCCTGATGTGCTCCCCCTTGTCGAAAAACCTGATAGCTGGTGCAATCGGTTCAAGTGGTTCGCTGATGGGTAGCCGTCCTATGTTTACACTGTCGCAGGCTGAAACAAACGGGCAGAATGTCGCAAAGGACCTGAATGCTGAGACACTGGGCGACCTGAGGGCAATTCCTGCAGAAAAACTACTGACGGCAAGAGGACAGTTTTCAGTGATAATCGATGGATACTTCCTGCCCAAATCGCCGGCCGATATCTATGCAAATGGAGAACAGGCAAAAATCCCTGCAATGATAGGTTGGAATACCCAGGAGGGCGATTATAAATCATTTCTGAGAGGAAAAGAACCGACGGTGGCGAATTTCAAGGAAGCAGTGAGAAGCTCCTTTGGTGACAATACCGATAAGGTAATAGAATTATATCAGGCCACGGATGATGCATCGGTTATGGCAGCGGCAACCGATCTGGCATCCGATATGTTTATCGCATTCAGTACGTGGAAATGGACTGATTTACAAAAAAAGACAGGGGTGAAACCGGTTTACCGATATCACTTTTGCCATCCACGTCCTGAACTGATGTCTGCAACTGAAAATAAGATGACCGGAACATCAGGTGGTGCTCAAAGTGGATCTGCCACAAACACAGCTTTTAAACGGGGTGCCGTGCATTCAGCCGATATTGAATATGCTATGGGGAACTTGCCAACCAATAGGGCCTACAACTGGCAAGCCGAGGATTATGTCGTTTCTGAAATACTGCAATCCTACTATTTGAATTTTGTCAAGACGGGAAATCCGAATGGATTGGGTGTCCCCGAATGGCCTGCAATCAATAGTCAGGCTGTTCCCCCGGTTCTTCAAATTGATGTGGACACTCATGTTACTACGAATGGCAATCTGGAAAAACGGTATGAGTTTTTGAACGGTCTTTATTTTCCGGATAAAAAATAGGTCGAAACAGGGAATGGGAAGTGTAAAATCAGAGAAATAATAATGGATACTAAAATATTTGATTTTACTTTCAACGAATTAGGCATTTCCAAAGAAGAAGTGATAAGGGAATTGCATGGTGGGGAGGATGACGTTTCTCATCAATTTTATGTCGATATTTTAGAGCAGGAATTTTTGCATTTAAGCGATTATTCCGGAATACAGGGAGGATACATTGAAACGAGCGATATTGCCTTTGATGTAAAAAATAAAACGATAAAAGTACTGTCACACGAATTTAAGGTCGGCAATATCGTTTTCAGCGAACTGAAGCGTTCCGATAAGATCATTGTTTTTACCTGCACTGCCGGAAAACCCCTTTGCGATTACGCCAAAGCAGAATACCAAACGGA
>JAUZOX010000443.1 GCA_030706265.1 Bacteroidota bacterium
CTACAATCCAACAGCCGACCTGTTCAGAAGCAACCGGAACGATAACGGTAACTGCACCAACCGGTGAGGGAATGAGCTATAGCATTGACGGCGCGGATTATACCAATACGACGGGAGTGTTTACATCAGTTCCGACGGGTGCTTATAATTTGACCGCAAAGAACATAGCAGGTTGTGTCTCGGAAGGAACGAGTGTAACGATTAATGCCCAGCCGGTAGCTCCTGTGGCTCCAACGGTAGGCACCATTACTCAACCAAACTGTGTCATTGAAACCGGAAGTGTTGAATTAACCGGATTACCTTCAGGTAACTGGATCATCAATCCGGGAGCCATATCCGGTACCGGAACAACGACAACAATATCAGGTTTACTCGCAGGAACTTATAATTATACTATAACCAATGCGACAGGATGTACTTCATTAGCTTCTGCGGACATCGTTATTGAAGCTAAACCTTCTACTCCAACCTGGATTGGTGCAGTAGACAATAATTGGAATAATCCGGCTAACTGGTGTTCGGGTATTGTCCCCACTGCATCTACTGACGTTGTTATTTCGAATGCCACAACTCAGCTGATCATAAATCAGACTTCGGGTTCACCGGTAGTTTGCGATAACCTTACTATCGAAGCAGGTGCTCAACTTGTCATTGCACCTAATGGCTCTCTCACTGTAAACGGGACCCTCACCAATAACAGCCAGGATGGAATACTGATCCAAAGCGATGCAAACAATACCGGTTCGTTGATTGTCAATTCAGTCGCCGGATCCGGTACTGCACAAGCTCAACGCTATTTGACAAATGCCGGTTGGCACATGGTATCGGCCCCTGTATCAGGAGAATCTGTATCGGGATTTATTACCACAAATACCAATGTCCTGGCATCAACAAATGGCATTGACAAAAAAGTAATGGATTACGATCCTGTTAACAATAGGTGGAACAATTACTTCACTGACGGATTAACCAATGGTAATTTCGATTTAGGGAAAGGATTCGCTATTCACACCAGTGTTAATGACATAGTCAACTTTGAAGGATCACTATTTGCCGGTCCTCAAACATTAGCCGGTTTAACTGCAAATAACTGGAACTGCATTGGAAATCCATATTCTTCTGCTCTCGGAATCAATAGAAATAGCACCTCTGCAAATAATTTCTTAACTGAAAATGCACTAAATGCTGCAAATCTTGATCCTTCGTTCAGTGTCGTTTACGTATGGGATAAACCGGATGCAAGCAATGGAAAAACCGGTCAGTACAACATCATCTCCAATACGCCGATTGATAATGGCTTTGATGTACAACAAGGACAAGCATTCTTTGTAAAGATGAATTCCGGTGCTACTTCTCTGAGTTTCAACAGTGGAATGCAACTTCATCAGCCAACATTGTCATTCAAAGTAAAGAAAGATGTATGGCCGTTCATTAAACTCAATGTTCAATCAGGTACCCAGAGCAGTTCGACCTATATTGCATTTAACCGTGCAATGACCAAGGGTCTGGATCCGACATATGACGCCGGATTACTTAAAGGAAGCTCGGATTTGGTAGTTTACTCCCGATTGGTTTCCGACAACAGCGGTGTTCCGTTTGCCATCCAGGCTTTACCGGACAACGAAAGTGGAATGATCATTCCGATCGGGCTTGATTACAAAACGGGTGGTCAGGTAGAATTCTCAACGGAAATGACAAATATGCCATCAGTCTGCAGCGTGATTTTGGAAGACAAGGTTACCAAAACGTTTACTGATATTTCTAAGAGCAAGTATATCGTATCGGTTGATGCAAATTCAAGTATCTCAGATCGTTTCAGACTTTACACCTCGAAAGCAGTAGACAAGACAGATCAGGGTCTTATAAACGACAAACTCACGGCTTATGCTGACCGGAACATTGAAATTCGTGTAGTCGGTTCGGTAAGTAAGAATGCAGTTGCAACACTCTACGATATGTACGGGAAGGTAGTTCTGGTTAAAAATCTTGAAGAAGGAAGTCTTAACATTATTCCTCTTCAAAATACAAAAATAGGAGCTTACGTACTATCTGTAAATGATAACGGTAGAGTAAGAGGCTTTAAAATTCTTGTTAGAGAGTAAACAGGTTAATAACTTTTAGAAATAAGGAGAAATAGTTATGAAAAAGCGAATAGAAGAAATAGCAAATGAAAAGATGGCTGAACCTGAAGGGAAATTAATCACCCGGAAGGAAGCAATCAAAAAGACTGCTTACATCGCGGTTTCGGCAGCAACCATGATGATTCTGCTCAGTAACCCTCAAAAGGTACGTGCTGCAGAGACGTCCCCAGCTGCACCCAATTAGTCAATTAGCATTTTTTAATAAATGAATTTAGGCCTGAAATCGTTACTTGATTTCAGGTCTTTTCATTTTAACAAGGAGACCGGTAACGGTTTTTATGCCCTATCTTTCTGACGGTTCAAAATGAATTTATATTTTATGTTGTTATATATGTATAGAAAAACTTTCTAAATGCCTTGTGCTATCATTTACCTTATGGCTTGATTATACGCGGAAAAAGTCGTTTTTTTGCAAAAAAATACTAAGGATGGAAACGATCAAGAGGACTAAGATCCGCGAATTGCTTGCTTGTAAAGATTTTGGCAGAAATGTTAATGTTAAAGGATGGGTTAGAACCAAACGTGGTAATAAGAATGTTGCATTCATTGCGATGAATGATGGATCAACGGTTAACAATATTCAGGTTGTGGTTGATGTTGCCACTTCTGATCCTGAAATGCTTAAACTCATTACTACCGGTGCTTGTCTGAATATTAACGGGATTTTAGTTGCGTCGATGGGTTCCGGCCAGGCCGTTGAAATCCATGCCGAATCCATTGATGTATACGGAACGGCGGATGCAGAAACCTACCCGCTTCAGAAAAAAGGCCATACCCTTGAGTTTTTACGTGAAATAGCACATCTTCGTCCCCGTACCAATACTTTTGGCGCGGTTCTTAGAATGCGGCACCACATGGCGTATGCCATTCATAAATACTTTAACGACCGGGGCTTTTTCTATTTGCATACCCCCATTATTACCGGATCGGATGCCGAAGGTGCCGGTGAGATGTTTAGGGTCACTACACTGGATTTAAACCATCTGCCATTAAACGAGGATGGTTCGGTAAATTATAAAGAGGATTTCTTTGGAAAAAGTACAAATCTGACCGTATCGGGACAATTGGAAGGTGAATTGGGTGCGATGGCGTTGTCTGAAATTTACACTTTTGGTCCCACATTCCGTGCAGAAAACTCAAATACACCACGTCACCTGGCTGAATTCTGGATGGTTGAACCTGAGATGGCTTTCTA
>JAUZOX010000444.1 GCA_030706265.1 Bacteroidota bacterium
GATAATGTTGTGGCAGTATGGGCCGACAATAGTGACGACCCCACTTATCCTCCCGGAAAGCCACAGTCACAGCTCGACTTTTGTTATTTTGGCGGTATATACCGCGATGTTTGGCTGGTTTCAACCAACAAGGTATACATCACCGATGCCAACACCTCGGGCAAAGTAGCAGGTGGAGGTGTCTTTGTTCATTTTGAAGATTTCTCTGAAAAGAAAGTAACGGTTGTCGTCCAGACCGAGGTTACCAACGAACTGGCCAAAGACAATAAATATGAATTGAATGCGGTTTTGCTTGATAAGAACAATAAAGAAGCCGGTACCGCCTCTTCAAAGTTCAGCATTAAAAAAGATGGTTTCGTAACGATCACACAGAAAATCCTGGTGACCAATCCCCATCTATGGCATCCCGATGATCCGCATCTTTATAATCTGGTGATGACCGTAAAAGATAAAAATCAGGTTGTGGATGGATTAAGGATTCGGGTGGGGATTCGTAAAATCGAATTCAGAGGAAAAGATGGCTTTTTCCTGAACAATAAACCCTTTGGGGATAAGCTCATTGGCACAAACCGTCATCAGGATTACGCCATTGTCGGGAATGCGGTTCCAAACTCAAAACATTGGCTTGACGTAAAAAAATTAAGAGATGCAGGCACCCGGATCATCCGTTCAGCGCATTATCCTCAGGATCCTGCCTTCATGGACGCCTGCGATGAACTGGGCATGTTTATGATCGTCCCGACTCCCGGATGGCAGTTCTGGAACAAAGCACCCGAGTTTGAGCAACGCGTCATCAGTGACATCCGGAACATGGTTCGTCGCGATCGCAATCACCCTTCGGTTTTGTTATGGGAACCCATTCTGAATGAAACCAATTACCCCGATTATTTCGCCCAGAAAGTTCACCAGACCGTTCACGAAGAATATCCTTTCCAGGGAGCCTATACTGCCTGTGATTTAAGCGCAAAAGGCAGCCAGTATTTTGATGTTGTCTATTCACATTCCTTTAAAAGTGGAATGTGGTTTGCCAATGATCCAAACTGGAAACAAAACTATTCCAAATACCAGCTTGATTTCAGCAAAATAGACAGAAGTGTATTTACCCGTGAATGGGGCGATAATGTCGACGATTGGACTGCTCATAATTCCAATAGCCGTGTGGCAAGGGGCTGGGGCGAGCATGCACAGTTGGTTCAGGCCATTCATTATGCCAGCCCTTCCTATCTTGCAAGCAGCTTTGAAACCATGTATCGCAATCCGGATCAGTTTGTCGGAGGTGCATTGTGGCATTCCTTCGATCACAACAGGGGTTACCATCCGGATCCTTTTTACGGGGGTATCATGGATAATTTCCGCCAGCCCAAGTATTCGTATTACCTGTTCATGAGCCAGCGTGATCCAAACATTAAACTGGAAAACGCAGATTCAGGACCTATGATCTATATCGCCAACGAGCTGACGCCATTCTCTGAAAACGATGTATATGTCTTTACGAATTGCGACGAGGTACGGTTGATTGTGATGGGGAAGGATACGCTCACGCAGAAGGTCAATAAGGTAAATTCAACCATGCGGCACCCGATGGTCATATTTAAAGATGCATATAGTTTTGCAAATCTTAAGTCAAAGGTACGGCGCAAAGGGGGGGAACCCATCGGCATGGTTGCCGAGGGACTCATCAACGGAAAAGTTGTGGCTAGGGAAAATAAAACTCCGGCCATGCGTCCCACCAAAATTCAGTTGAAACTGGACTATCCTCGGCACCCATTGGTCGCCGATGGCTCTGATTTTGTGACGGTGATCGCTTCGGTTACCGATGACGATAATGTGGTTAAAAGATTGAACGATTATACGATTCAATTTGAAATCGAAGGACAGGGTAAGATTATAGGCGACGAAACCATTAGTGCCAATCCTGAAAAAGTGGAGTGGGGGACGGCTCCGGTTCTCATTCGATCGACCACAACACCCGGGAAAATAAAAGTCAAGGCGCACGTCAACTACCAGGGTGTCAATATGCCGGCAGCCGGGGAACTCGTTTTTGAATCCGTTCCTTCTCCTGATAAACTGATGTATCTGGAAGAACCTTCTGATAATCCGGCGGCGGCGTCGCAAAGCGCTAAGACGGAGGATGATCTTCAGCAGCTCAGGAAACTGCAACAAGACAATAAGAACAAGCTCATCGAAGTGGGAAAACAACAGGAGCAATTTGAGAAATAAAATCTAACAATAGATGGTTGAAGTGCTCAGGTAAAAATGTAAATTCTATAATATATTATTCATGGAAAAAGTTCATAAAATAGCATACAGTTCGTACAAGCGTTTCTGTAAAACACTCACCCTTAGGGATGATCCGGCATTGATTGCGGATTATAAGAAAGTACATTCTCCCGGTCAGACATGGCCTGAAATCTCTCAGGGGATGCGTGAAGTCGGGATATTGAATATGGAGATTTATCTTTTGGGTACACGGTTATTCATGATCATGGATACGGTTCCCGATTTTGATCATGAGGCCGCGATGAAAGAACTGGCTTCAAAACCGCGCCAATCAGAATGGGAAGCTTATGTTTCCAGATTTCAGAATACCTCTGCTGAAGCTACAGCCGATGATAAATGGCAGGTGATGGAACGCATCTATGAGATGAATGCCTGACGCCTGAAAATCATAAAGCACTTAAAGACAAGAAGAGATGCAAAACTTTGCATCTCTTCTTGTTTGGGGGCCATATTCAAAATCACCAGATACTGGCTCTTTCCTCATCGCGTTTAAAAAACCGGTCTTTTTCACCAATGCCGAATGCTGCATAGAATGCGGGAACATTGTACACGATTCCATTTACACGTGCAATTCCGGGTGAATGTACATCCTCTTTCAGACGGCGCATTAACTCCTTGTCCCTGATGTTATTGCGCCATACCACCGCATATGACAGGAAAAACCGTTGTGAAAGCGTAAAGCCGTCAATCTGTTCGTTCAGATCCTTTCCAGCCAGTGCTTTTTGAAGCGCCGCATAGGCAATGTTTACCCCGCCAAGGTCGGCAATATTTTCGCCAATGGTCAGTTTCCCATCCACGGTGAGGCCTTTTAAGACCTTGAAGCTATTGAACTGGTCAATCAAAACCTGCGCCTGATTTTTAAAGTTTTCGGCATCCTCTTTGGTCCACCATTCGCCCAGGTTTCCATCTTTGTCGTACAAGCGGCCCTGGTCATCAAATCCATGGGTCATTTCATGACCGATGACAACCCCGATTGCCCCATAATTCACCGCATCATCACCATCGATATAAAAAAACGGGGGCTGTAATATGCCTGCTGGAAATACAATC
>JAUZOX010000445.1 GCA_030706265.1 Bacteroidota bacterium
ACATTGGTATTCCTCCCATAAGTTGATTGATTCAGCTGCTGAATCTTTTCATCTAACGTCATTCGTTTGAGCAAATCTTCGATGCGCTGCTCTATTGGCACTGATGGATCCTTGTATTTTGGTGCGGCTTTCTGGGCCAGACTCATCATTGGCATTCCCAATACCATCAAACATAAAAGTACATTTCTGATTGTCATATATTTGCATTTATAAATTAAAATTCTTTCCGTATCTTGCGTCAGATTATCCACAATACATATTCCAGGTTCCTGCCATTGCTTTTTTTTTGGAGCCAATGGTATTTTCAATCATCTGAGTCTTTCCTTTCCTTTTTGGGAAGGGTCATTTGCTTCGGATAAGGGACGTTTCCTTTAGCGGCATACCATAAAATATGGTTCATCAAGTCGTCGTTTCCACCATCGATATTGTCAAACTGAGAGGTGGCGGATAACAGGGCGTATTTTTTTGCTTTACCCTTTAGTGTGGCCGTGCTCTTATTCATTTCATTCAACGGAATCTGGTTTTTCAACGATTCCCAGGCTGACGGTTCTTTTGGGGAATTGAAACACTCAAACATGGGAAGGGCTGTTGCATCAATCACATTCATCGGCGGAATGCCCAAGATCTGCTCAATAGTGCGAACCATACATGTTTGGTTATAATTGGTATGAACCGTCTTCTGAAGGTGTGAATAGGGGCTGATGACGAATCCGGTGGTTCGGTACGCCGAAACATGATCCCATCCGGACTGTGAATCATCTTCGGTCACAAACACCACGGTAGAATCCCAGAACCTGCTTTTGGTCAACGCCTCAATAATCTTTCCCAGGGCCAGGTCATTATCAGCAACCATCGCTCTTGGTATTGGACATCCTTCACGTGTACCCGCCGTATGATCCGAAGGAAGCGCCAGGATCATCAGCTGCGGCAATTGATCACCGGGCTTTTTTTCAAATTCGTTTAATTCTTTAATAAAGGCGTCGGAACGCATCTGATCAGGACTTGCCGGCCCATCAAAACCGGGATAGGAAGGTGATAATATGGGACGGACTCTGGAAATTGTAGTCGTGTTTTCAAATGCTGCAGGTTTGCCATCAAGGTACGATTGATAGATTTTCTCCCATCCGGGCTTTCCTTTCCACGCAGGTGTGCAGGCCTCCCCATATATCCTGACTGTCTTGCCATGGTCGAGCGCATTATTCCAAATAAATCCTTCTTTGTTATAAACCAACGCATCAGCTAACACATGTGGATAACTTCTAAACCATGCGCGAACGTTTTTTTCGATGTAATCGGTTACAATTGCAGCATCTGTCCATGAATGTCCTTCCGCCGAACATTTTCCGGATGCATAATAATTATCAAGGAGCAAAAAGTCTTTAGCCAGTTTGTGCTGATTTGGCGTTATTTCGTTTCCATATATACACAAGGAGCTCATTCCATCGCCCTCTTTCATATCGCCAAGGACTTGATCATAGGTCTTGTTCTCTTTAATGATATACACGACATGTTTAAAGACCGAAGGTTCTCCAATACGTTCCGGGACCGGTTTTGGGGCAACCCCTTTTCTTGGAAGCCGTTGGGCAAGTTTACCCCTAAATACCATGTTTGCCTCTTCCACCCTCGAAGTATAGGCCTTTAATGTTTTTTGATCGGGTAATGGAATGATTGAAACGGTAGCCTCTTGCTGATGAATGGTAAAGTTTTTATCGGTAGCTACTCTTGCCCCCTCGCCTTCAAGGTTGGCGATATATAATGCTTGATCGTTTAACGCCATTCCGGCAGGATATGCCTCTGTTGGAATAAATCCCTCAACAACCGATTTCTCTTTTCCCGACAAGGATGACTTTACTCCCAGACTGATCACGGCGATGGCATTATCCATTCCATTTGAAACATATAAGGTGTTGCCTTTATCATTGATTGCAAGTGCGTTGGGCGAATCCCCAATCAAGGCATTATCCTCGCCCCTTAATTTAACCGAAAGCGTTTCAACAACCTGATCGTTTTGGGTACTGATTACAGAAATATTGTCGCTATTCCCATTAGCAGTGTATACAAATTTCTGATCCCTGCTGGTGATGATTGCATTTGGGTGCAGGCCAACCGGTATTTCGTTCAGATTTTTACCGCTTTTTAAATCAATCACGCTGACTGTACCGGACGCCGTAGCACCCGTTCTGGGATCGATATAAACCCCCGCATAAGGAATACCCGCTGTTTCCTTTGATACATCGGTAGGGACCGGACCCGCCCAGTTGCTTACATATGCCTTGTCGTCTGTAATTGCTATTCCAAACGGGGCCATACCTGTGGTAGTGGTCCAGATCTCTTTCTTATCGCTGAGTCTGATTTTGGTCAACTGGCTATTGCCGTTTAAGACCACATATAAAAAGTCCTCACCACCTTCATGATGAATGGATATATCGTTGGGTAATGCCATGGGGGAGGGAGCAATCCCTTTAAAGGGGATTAAATCGTTTAGGGCGGCTTTTTTTCCATCCCAGATGGCATCAAATACATAAGAGGCTTTCGAAGAGGGATTGCTTGCTCCCCAGAAAATGTGAACCTTATTCTCTGACACCACTGTCTTTATGCCTGAATAAGTACTCATCATCCCTTTGTTGGCTCCTTCATAATCCAGATGGAACAGCAGTTTCTGAGTTAAAACATCTATAAATGCAAGGCCATACCGGTCTTCTACGGCCAACACTTTTCCATCAGGAAGTATGACACAATCGAGACTATGGTTTTCGAGTGAACCCTTTCCAAAACGGATAACCGTTCCGGCCGGATCAATAATTCGGTTAAAGGGCATCAATACATTACTATTGTCAACTGCTAAGGTTTTATTGTCATAACTGCTGTGATATTCGCTACCTGAAACAGCAGATGAATGATATTGTCGTGAAGTTATGCAGGATGTAAAAAATAGTCCCCATAAAGTCATGAAAATCATGAAATATTTTTTAGCAAATGGATTATTCATATGATGCTTTTTTTTAATAATTCGGAAAATAAAAAGAATGAATCAAGGAGTAAAGGTATCTCTTTTTTATCAATGTGAATGGCTGATTGCTAAATGTGCCTGTTGAACCAGGGTCTGCTGAGCTCTTAATTTGTATTGGTATATAGATGTGTCTTAGCCTGTTTTGGAACAATAAAGTGCAGAAAATAATGGGAATTACCCCAAAAAAGCGTGCATCTGCACTTTATGGAATATTCCCTTTGAACTTTGACACCCTTATTTGAACATTCTCTAGGTTGTCTTTTTTTAGGGGATATTGGTATATGAAGTGTATATAAAGGGTATATAACTTA
>JAUZOX010000446.1 GCA_030706265.1 Bacteroidota bacterium
AGTTTTGAAGAAGGATATTCATCTGATGCTTCACCTATCGTACAGTCAGGGTTGCTGCAAAAAGCGGTTGACCTGGTGAAGAGATCAGATGTTGCAATAGTGGTTCTGGGCGAGGATGTCAAAATCGTTGGTGAAGGAAAGGACAGAGCCAATCTCGATCTGGACGAAACACAGATGGCTACTGTTAAGGCGATTAAAGAAACCGGCAAGCCGGTAATCGTGGTTCTTGCAAATGGCAGGCCTCTCACCGTTAACTGGATCGCTAAAAACATTCCGGCTATTGTAGAATCATGGCGGGCTGGTGAAAAAGGGGGGTTGGCCATTGCCGATGTCATCCTGGGCAAAGTAAATCCAAGCGGTAAGTTGCCGATCACTTTTCCGCGTTCGGTGGGACAGTTACCATTTTACTACGATCACAAACCGACTTCAAGGCACAAATATGTTGATGAAGAGAGCACCCCCTTGTTTCCTTTTGGTCATGGCCTGAGTTATACCAGCTTTGGATATTCTGATCTTCAGATCACACCTTCTAAAATACCGGTCAACGGATCAGCCGAAATCAGTATAAAAATCAGGAATACCGGGGCGACAGAAGGAACGGAAGTAGTTCAATTGTATATCCGTGATATGGTGGGAAGCGTGACGACACCGGAGATATCGCTCAAAGGATTTAACCGCATCACCTTGAAACCGGGGGAGAGTGGAACGGTAAACTTTAAGGTCGGACCGGAACAACTATCATTATGGAACCGGGCGATGAAACGGGTGGTTGAACCCGGTGAGTTTAAAATTATGATAGGCAGCTCTTCTGCAGATATCAGGCAAAAAGGAAGCTTGTGGGTATACTGAGAATAGTGCGCCGGCTGACGTTTGATATCGAATGAAAAGACTTTTGAAGGGAACGATTTTTAGAATCGGAATATTCTTAATTATTAATACAATGTTTAACTAAAAATTATCATGAGGAAACAAATTCACCTGTTATTTCTGGTTTTTGTATTACCAGTTATAGTTTGGGCCCAGCCTGTGGAAAGGCGTGCGAAATATGACATATCGAAAGATAAGGTCTTATATACGGTTGGCTATGCACATCTGGATACCGAATGGAATTGGGACTATCCCTCTACCATTAATGAGCTTATCAAAAATATCATGACAGAGAATTTCCATCTGTTTGAAAAGTATCCGGATTATGTTTTCAACTTTACCGGTTCACGTCGTTACCAAATGATGAAAGAGTACTATCCGGAGTTATTTCCAAAAGTTGTAAAGTACGTCAAACAAGGCCGTTGGTATGTTTCCGGTTCTTCGGTTGATGAAGGCGAAGTGAATATTTCTTCAGCCGAGTCCCTGATCAGGCAGGTTTTGTACGGAAATAATTATTTCAGGAATGAATTTGGAAAGGAAAGTTACGATTATATGTTGCCCGACTGTTTTGGTTTCCTGGCCGACATGCCGACTATCTGGCATCATTGCGGTTTACTTGGCTTTTCCACACAAAAACTGACATGGCACTCTGCTGTTGGGATTCCTTTTAATGTAGGAGTCTGGAACGGCCCTGACGGAAAAGGTATTATTGCAGCCTTGAATGCCACTTCTTATGTCGGAGGTGTGACCAAGAGGCTTGACCTAGACAATGGTTGGAATGACCGGTTCAATGATGACCAGAAAAAATATGGCATTTCCTTCGATTACCGTTATTATGGCGTAGGTGACCAGGGCGGTGCTCCTCGTGAAAAAGATGTAAAAAATGCTATTGGCAGCCTTAATAACAGTGATAGCAAGTTTAAAGTTGTATTGACTTCTTCGGATCAGATGTATAAAGACATCACTCCCGAATTGAGAAGCAAGTTGCCCGTTTATTCCGGAGATCTATTATTGATTGAACACAGCGCGGGTTCGATGACATCGCAGGCATATATGAAGCGGATGAACCGTAAAAATGAACTGTTGGCGCAGTCAAGTGAACAAGTGGCCAGCATAGCCGATTGGCTGGGGACAAAAAGATATCCTTTAACCAAAATGAATAATGGCTGGAATTTGGTTTTGGGAAGCCAGTTTCATGATATCCTTCCCGGAACCAGTATCCCCAAAGCCTATGAATATGCATGGAACGATGAATTCATCGCAGCAGATTGCTTTTCAGAGGTGTTAAAAAGTTCAATGAATTCGGTTTCTGCAGCGCTCAACACCCAAAGCGTTGGGAGAAGCCTGGTCGTATATAATCCGGTGGCAATGGGTCGCGAAGATGTGGTGACCGCTGAAATGGAATATGCCAAGGTGCCTGCCGCATTACAGGTTTTTGACAGCAAGGGGAAAGCAGTACCAACCCAAATTATAGACCGTCAGGGGAATAAACTCAAATTTATCTTCCTGGCCAGGGTTCCGTCCGTTGGAGTCGCAGTATTTGATGTCCGCGAGGCAGCAAGTAACCCATCGGCTCAGGCAAAAGTGTCGGTTACCGATAAATCACTCGAAAATGAATACTATAAAGTCAATATCGGATCTAAAGGTGACATAGTCAGCATCTATGATAAAAAGTTACAGAAAGAACTTTTGTCAAAACCGGCTCATCTTGAATTCCTGCATGAACATCCCTCCGATTATCCAGCATGGAACATGGATTGGAAAGATCGTCAAAACCCGGTAATTGATTATTTCAATGATGATGCCTCAATGAAGGTTGTCGAGAATGGGCCGGTTCGCGTAGCCGTTGAGATTACGCTCAAAGGCAAGAATTCGGAGATACACCAGATCGTAAGTCTGGCCGCAGGTGAAGCCGGGAAAAGAGTGGAGGTCGCCAATAAAGTAAATTGGCAGTCGACAGGCGGTTGCCTGAAAGCTTCATTTCCGCTTACTGCATCAAATGATTCGGCCACTTACAACCTGGGTGTCGGAACCATCAATCGCAATAACAACAATAGCCTGAAGTATGAAGTGCCTTCAAAGGAATGGTTTGATCTGACTGACAAGTCCGGTAAATTCGGCGTATCTATTTTGGAAGACTGCAAATACGGTTCTGACAAACCCGATGATAATACGCTCAGGTTAACCCTTCTGTATACACCTGACCCGGGTGGCAGATTTGTGTATCAGAGCTCACAGGACTGGGGTATCCAGGAGTTTAAATATGGCGTTTTCAGCCATTCAGGTGACTGGAGAACAAATCTTTCACAATGGCAGGGTAAGTTTTTGAATCAGCCTTTACTGGCATTTGAATCTCCAAAACATGAAGGGAAGTGGGGAAAAGAAACTTCTATGCTTTCCATCAATAATCCCCAGGTGGGCCTCATGGCATTTAAGAAGATGGAACAAGGCGA
>JAUZOX010000447.1 GCA_030706265.1 Bacteroidota bacterium
AAGCCGGGACCGCATAGGATTTAGACCGGATCAGGGCCAGGCTCAAAGCTACCGGCGAATCCCGGATTGCCTGCATCTTACCGGTGCTTAACATGTTCAATTCGGCCGGGGTGGCTCCGCTATGCCGCTTATCAAATAGACTAAAAAGTTTTCCGACAAAGGCACCGTGAAAATACTCAGCGGTACTTATTCAAGATATTCAGGACAATGTAGGGTGTCGGTGCTTCAATTCAAATCTGAAAAGGATAGCTTAAAAAATCCCGGATGAGTTTTTCAGGAGATTCTAAATATTTTTCTTTTAGTTGTGACTTGACTTCTAATTGTATCAATGAACCATTGAACGCAACCCTGATGGCGCAAGTGTTCCAGATTTTTAGTTCAAGTTTGAGCGTAGCGTTAACTTGGACTAATAAACAGAATCAGTTTTTAACTGATTAGAATTCACAAACCCCGGCATGAATTTCCACAACGAAAGAGCCTTATAGCCATAAGAAGTGGTTGAAAACCACAATGGATTTCAGTCCAAGTTACGGCTAACGCCTAAACTTGAACTGAATCAGCCTTAAATGCAACCAATGAAGAGCGTGCCCGACTCCGCACGTCATTGCGGGCTTGACCCGCAATCCCCAGATGTTGGCAGTCTCCCGGATTTTTAGTTCAGTTTGAGCGTAGCGGCAACCTGGACTAAAACAATATCAGTTTTTTACTTATAAAAAGCTGGAAACCCTTGATGCCACTCATTATTAGTCCAAGTTACGGCTAACGCCCAAACTTGAACTAAGAATTTGCCATACCTGGACTAAATGAGGAAAACAGGAACAATACTAATGACATGATTTTTCAAAGGCAGTTCATCTTTATTGTCCCAAATCTGATTATCAATGAAAGTAAGCCGCTTTGTTCATGTCGCTTACTTTGGCGAACTTAACCGGGGGATCCAGGTACCGGGCCAGGAACTGGTAGATTTTTAGCCTGATCTCTTTCCCAACGGGGGTGTCGATGCGGTCGAAGGAGTGGCCTCCTTCGATGCCTTTGAAGATTTCGTATTCAAATTTCTTGTTTTCGGCTTTCAGGGCCTGGATCAGATGTTCGACTTCGAGCACGTTGACATCGTCGTCTATCGTGTTGGTGTGGATCAGCAATGGGGTCTTCAGTTTGGAGGCGTTCCAGGCGGGGCTGCGCCGCTTGTATTCTTCGACGTCTTCCTGAGCTGTTTTGCCGATGTGGTACTTGGCCGAAAAGAGGTTCCGGTATTCATCGTCATAGTATCCCATCCGGGCAATCAGGTCGCTGACCGGGACGCCGGCAAAGCAAACCTTGTAACCGTCGGGATGGGCGAAGACATCCATCAGGGCAATCAGTCCGCCATGGCTCCATCCGACGATACCGACCCTTCCGCCGTCGATCATGTCGTAGTTGTTCACCATGTAATCGCGGGTGGCATTGACATCCTCTATTTCGAGTCCGCCGTAATCAATTTTTTCCCAGAAGCTTTTACCGTAACCGGTACTGCCTCGGTATTCAGGAGCGGCCACGATGTATTTCTGGGCCAGCAGCTCGCGGATGATGTGGGTGTGGTAGGTCCCGAAGTCGCCGTGTACGCCGCCGTGAGGCAGGACGATCAAGGGGTATTTTTTGTTTTGGTCCAGGTTTTTCGGAATGAAGATATAGACCTGGAACTTAAGGGGATTGGTGGCCCCCATTGCGGTTGGGTTGGGCACTTTGGCAGGAGGAGGTCCGCAGATGATCACCTTGTCGATATAGCCGATGTCACCCACTCTGTCATACCATAATGCATCGTCGGTTTGTTTTTGCAGGATATCAAAACGATGCTGCATGTCATCGAGTGTGGTCTGCAGGGTCTGAACCTGTTTTTTAAGATCTGAGGTTTGATCCTGACATTTTCCGTTCTGAAACGTTAATAAAGAGAAAAGGGCTGCAAATAAAAAATGAATAAATCGGTTCATACGTTAATGTATTTATTAAATCGGTCGTATGGAGTTCGCATGGATGCTCGGTTCATCGGTATTTGTGTTTCCATTCAAGCGCGGTTCACGGTTAAGGGTTGATTATGGTTTTATGGAATTTCAAATATAATCAACTTTAATGAATTCAAAATCTTTATGCTATCTTCACGGTCAAAACAGAAATGACGACAGAAGAGAAATTTTTTTAAAATCCAAAACGGTAAAACTCATAATTAATCAGTTTTTTCAAAGTACTTTTGTATGATTAAAAATCAAATTATTATGAAAATTACACATATTGAGCACATTGGGATTGCAGTTAAGAGTCTCGAAGAAAGTATCGCTTATTACGAAGGCGTATTAGGATTGAAATGTTATGCTGTTGAAGAAGTAAAGGAACAGCGTGTAAAAACTGCTTTTTTCATGGTGGGTCAGACCAAAATAGAATTGCTGGAGTCAACCGATCCAGAAGGCCCGGTTGGCAAATTCGTTGAGAAAAAAGGAGAAGGCGTTCATCATGTTGCATTCGCTACCACCGGTCTGGAAGAGACCCTGGCCGAGGTTGAAGGAAAAGGGGTGATGCTGATTGACAAAAAACCCAGAAAAGGTGCAGAAGGACTGGATATCGCCTTCCTGCATCCGAAATCTACACATGGCGTTTTGACGGAATTGTGTGAGAATAAAAACAAGTAACATTATGAGATTCGAGGACAAAATCAAAGAATTGCTGGATAAACGCGAGAAGGCCAAGCTAGGTGGCGGCCAGAAGCGTATTGACGCGCAACACAACAAGGGGAAACTCACAGCCAGAGAACGCATCGATCTCTTACTCGACGAGGGAAGTTTTGAAGAGTTCGACATGTTTGTTTATCATCGTTGTACAGATTTTGGACTGGATGAACATACTTACTTGTCAGACGGCGTAGTAACGGGCCATGGAACAATTGACGGACGCGTGGTCTACGTCTTTTCACAAGATTTCACCATCTTCGGGGGGTCGCTTTCAGAGACCTTTGCCAACAAGATCTGCAAGGTGATGGACCAGGCGATGAAAGTCGGCGCCCCGGTGATAGGAATCAACGATTCAGGCGGCGCCCGTATTCAGGAGGGGGTGAAGAGTCTGGCAGGATATGCAGAGATTTTTGAACGCAACATTCTTGCTTCGGGTGTCATTCCGCAGATCTCCGCCGTCTTTGGTCCCTGTGCCGGAGGGGCGGTTTATTCGCCGGCCCTGACGGACTTCATCGTGATGACCCAAAAAACCAGCAACATGTTTGTGACCGGCCCCAAGGTGGTCAAGACCGTCACCGGTGAGGTAGTCACCGATGAAGAGCTTGGAGGCGCGATGGTC